>SLHU01000013.1 GCA_007135995.1 Clostridiales bacterium
AAACAATTGTTGATCCATTTGTTGGCCGCATATCATATTTCAGAGTATATTCAGGTACACTCCATGCAAATTCAACGGTCTATAATCCCACCCAGGAAAAAGATGAGCGTATTGCATCCGTTTATGTTATGCGCGGCAAAAAACAGGTATCAGTTGATAAAATCGAAGCTGGGGATATTGGTGCTGTAACAAAACTGGTGTTGACAACGACCAATGATACACTGTGTGAAAAAACCAGACCGCTGATTCTGCCAAAGATCAAGTTCCCGGTTCCTTGTCTCTCCATGTCGATCCGCCCCGAGAAAAAAGGTGAAGAAGACAAGATTATGCAGGGGCTGAATAAGCTCAAAGATGAAGATCTGGTTTTTTCTATTGTGAATGACGCAGAAACACACCAGATGATTTTATCAGGTCTGGGTGAACAACAGCTTGACGTGCTGCGCAGTAAACTGAAAAACAAGTATAATGTGGATGCGATTCTTGAGGAAGCCAGAGTACCTTATCGCGAGACAATCAAGAAAAAAGTCAGAGTGCAGGGCAAACACAAAAAACAATCTGGCGGCCATGGTCAATATGGTGATGTCTGGGTTGAATTTGAACCAGGCGATGGGGAAGGGCTGACCTTCGAACAGAAGATTTTTGGCGGCTCTGTGCCGAAGTCCTTCCATCCTGCTGTAGAAAAAGGACTGCAGGACGCAATAAATGAAGGCGTATTGGCTGGATATCCGGTCGTTAACTTGAAGGCAACGTTGGTTGACGGGTCTTACCATGATGTAGACTCGTCAGAAATGGCTTTCCGGCTCGCTGCCAGACTTGCATACAGAAATGGACTGCCGCAGGCTGCACCTGTTCTTCTGGAACCTATCAGCTCAGTGCATATTCATATTCCGGATGAGTATCTGGGTGATGTGATGGGCGATCTGAATAAACGCCGCGGCAGGATAATGGGTATTAACCCTGATAGTGATGGCCAGATTGTATCCGCTGAAGTTCCCAGTTCAGAAATGACGCGGTATGCTACCGACTTGAAATCAATGACACAGGGTCGCGGCTGGTACACAATTGAGTTTGCACGCTATGAGCAGGCACCTCAGGTTATATCAGATAAAGTGATTGCAGACGCCAAGGCTCGTACGGAAGAGCAATCGGATAGCTGACAAACTGGTTTTTCTGGCATGATGCGGCCTGGCTGCAGAGCAGAGGTAAGACAAGCAGATGCATGACTGCATACAGGTCAATTGTCTGATAACTGCAAACGATTTATTTGTCTGATAAAAGATTAACTGATGAAGCATCTTATTATGTGATAAAGGCTTGCCGCCAGGCAAGCCTTTTTTACATCTTTATATTTTTGTAATAGTTCAAAACTCTAAAATGTGATAGATTAAAAGCAGGGTATTGAATAATGAAGATGAAAGACGTTATATATGCTGATAAAGCCGGCCGCTTTTTACTAAGCCCGCATGTTTGAACTGATAACAGGAGAAACTTTGATGGAAGACAGACAAAGGTGCCTGAACGGCAGAGCGATCACCCAATCAGGCCCTGTCATCTGCTGGATCAGCCGAGATTTACGTGCCGATGATCACTGGGGCCTGATTGCTGCCCAGCAGACTGCCATCGATATGAAACAGCCGCTGATCATCGTTTTCTGCTGCCAGAAAAATATTGTGAGTGCAAGTGATTCACAATTCGCGTTTATGCTGCGCGGGCTGAAAGAAACAACAACCCTATTGGCAGCGTATCATATAAAGACTTTGTTTTTTCAAGGCAGCCCGAATGATATTTTGCCTGAGCTTTGCACGCTGTTAAGTGCTTCGGCGGTGTACTGTGATTTTTCGCCGCTTCGGCAGGCCAGAGCGGCACGCTGCGATATTGCGCAGGCCTTATCAGTTCCTCTTTATGAAGTTGACAGCCATAATATAATACCGTGCTGGCTGGCTTCCGGGAAACAGGCATATGCGGCATACACTTTTCGTCCGGCAGTCAACAGGCAGCTGGAGGCATGGCTGCAGCCGTATCCTGACATGAAGAAACATCCTTTTGAACTTGATTCGCATATGCTGGCATCTGTTCAAAACAGTGGTTTGCCTTTTATTAAGTTAGAAGCGCTGATACAAGAAAATAAAGCGCCCGGGGTACTACCCGAACCCGGCTGCCAGGCAGCTTTCATGCAATTAAAAACGTTTCTGGATTTTCGATTGGCGAATTATCATCGAAGGAATGACCCCAATGAGTCGGCCTGTTCAGGGTTGTCACCATGGCTTCATTTTGGCTTTATTTCTGCACAGCGAGCAGCACTTGAAGCCCGAAAGGCTTATCAGAGCCTGGCAACAGATTTGCCATCAGATGCTGAAAAAAACCGCCAGGTACCGCTTTCTCAATTTAAAGAGAATCTCGACCAGTTCCTTGAAGAACTAATTGTCAGGAAAGAATTATCTGACAACTACTGTTTTTACAATCAGAATTACGATAATCTGAAAAATATACCAGACTGGGCCGTGAATACATTAAGGCTGCATCAGCAGGACCCAAGACCCCGCGTCTTTTCAAAACAGCAGCTGGAGGGCGGTGAAACGGAAGATCCATTATGGAACGCTGCGCAAAAAACACTGGTTAAAACGGGTTATATGCACGGTTATCTGCGCATGTACTGGGCGAAAAAAATCCTTGAGTGGACAATAGATCCTGACAGTGCAATCAGCATCGCGGTTGATTTCAATGACCGCTATGCACTGGACGGGCATGATCCGAATGGCTATACGGGGATTGCATGGTCTATAGGAGGTGTCCACGACAGAGCATGGTCTGAACGGCCCGTGTTTGGTAAAATCAGATATATGTCATACAATGGCTGCCGCAGGAAATTTGACGTTGATCTTGCGATTGAAACAATGAAGCCAGACTGGATCAAGGGATAAGCCTTACATTTGCCATACGCCTTGTATTTACCATACACCTTACATTTGCTGAGATTGCTTAACTGATCGCATCACACTCATTACAAAAAGGAGAGATGACAAGATGGATAAATCACCTGTTATTATCAATGACAAACCGATGATAGGGATCAGTGCCTGTTGTATGGGCTGCCCTGTGAGGTACAATGCCCGCTCATATGATATGTTAAAGCATATCGGGCGTGAAAAAGGAGACTTCAGATGGGTGCCTGTCTGTCCTGAGTGTCTGGCCGGGCTGGGAGTGATGCGCGATCCGATCCACATTGCCGGCGAAAACGGCACAGCAGTATGGCAGGGAACAGCGAAAGTCAAAAGCCGTGGCGGCCGCGATGTCACTGATCAGATGATAGCAGGGGCCAAAGCCGCTGAAGACAATTTGAAGAGAGCCGGTGTAAAAGCTTTTGTCTATATGGACGGCAGCCCTTCGTGCGGCGTGTATCGAACCACATTGCGAAAACAGAGCCGCGGCCGGCCGCCCGGTGTTTTCGGTTCGCTGCTTGACCAGGGCGGATATTTTCTGATTCCTGCACTTGATCTGCAAAGCCCTGTAAAATGGTGGGACTGGAGACGCAGATTACTGGCCTATTTATGGCTGCAGGATGTGCTGCTGAGTTCACGAAAGGATGTATATGACGTTTGGTATCGCTTGAAATTCATCTGTCAGGAAATAGATGATCACTGGGCACGCCAGAATGGACGTATGTTGGCGAATCTGGATAAACAGGCAGGCACAGAAGTGTTCGAACAGTTCAGGCGGGAAACTGCCAATCTGCTGAGAAAACCGAGCACAACACCGAAAATCAAAGGAAGCCTGCTGAAGAATTATGCGCATTATCGCAAAAAAACGGGACAGACAGTACCAGATATTCAGGCTCCTGATGCCAGAAGGAATGTGACATCGATGGCACGTGAGCTGATGATTATGGAACGTGCTTCTGCTGAAGCGGGTTATTTTGTGGGTACAGCACCTGTATTATACTCAGGTAAGCTGCCGAAACAAGCTGAAAAGAAAATTGATTTGATTGAAAAAGCCGCAAAACGCGATCAGCTGAATGCTGCAGATTCAGATCCTGAAGATCACGTCGTTCTATAGACACTGTAAATGTTGCATGGCGGGCAATCACAGGGTGTCCGGCATATGCATCGCCGTCGTCATGCATGGATGAACGCTGCAGAAATCCATATGATCCTCGCCCGCATGCTGCCATTTCCACAGGTTCTTTTTTATCTGACAGATGCTTGTAACCATGCGGCAGTACTATTATGAGGAGGTATGACATGGGAAAAAAAGTAACTGTAATTGGCGCTGGTGTCAGTGGTCTTGCTGCAGCGGTCAGGCTGCAGCATCAGGGATATGATGTCGAAATATTCGAAAAACAGTCTAGTATAGGCGGGCGGATGGGCATTACAGAGATGGACGGGTTCAGATTCGATCTGGGACCAACTATTTTAATGACCCCGCAGATATACCGGCAGGTGTTCAGTGACTGCGGTGTCAATCCGGATGACTACCTGGACATGCAGCGGCTCGACCCAATTTATAAGGTGTATTTTTCCGATGGTACATGTCATGAAGTATCATCGGAGCTTAGTAAACTGGTGCCGGAACTGGAAAAGATGAGTCTGTCTGAAACACAAGGCTATCTGAAGTATCTTGAAGACACGTATAAAAGATATATGATTGCCAGGAATAGTTTTATCGAACGGACTTTTCGCAAAGCAAGCGATTTTTATAATCCCGCTACATTGGCTGACGCGATCCGGCTTCGATCATTCAATAATGCCTATGCGTCCATCAGTCAATTTGTTAAAGATAAAAAGCTTCGCGAACTGCTGAGCTTCCAGACTTTGTATGTTGGTATGTCTCCATTTAACGGACCATCAATCTACACAATTATTCCCATGATTGAGCTGATCTATGGCGTCTGGTTTTTAAAAGGCGGCATGTATGCCATGGCTGAAGCCATGGGCAGGCTTTTCCGGGAAAGAGGGGGTGTAATCCACCTTGATTCACCGGTGGAAAGCATTCATTTTGAAGGCAGGAAAGCGGATGGTGTTATCATCAGCCAAAAACACATAAAAGCTGACCATGTCCTTTGTTCAGCTGACTTTCCATACGCTATGAAGGAATTGCTGCCTGGAAATTTCAGGCAGGCTAAATACAAACCTGCCAAAGTCGATCAGTTAGGCTATTCATGTTCATGTGACCTGTTTTATATCGGGCTTGATAAAAAGGACTTTCCCGGATTAAATGTTCACAGCCTGGTTATTTCAGCTGATTTTGATGGGAATATTAGTGATATATTTGCCGGACGGTTTCCTGACGACCCGTCTATTCATGTGTACGCACCCGCATTACTGGATGAAAGCCTTGCACCTGACGGACAGCTTGGTCTTTATGTCCTGACACCAGTGCCAAATCTCAAAGAAGGCGTCATCGACTGGCATGATAAATCATTCAGAGATATGTCAAGACGGGTGGTTTTTGAAAGAATCAGACGCATTCACGGACTTGAAGATTTTGAACAGCATATTGTCTGCGAAAAACGCTATATGCCAGGTGATTTAAAATCCGACTTCAATGCTCTTTATGGCGCAGCGTTTGGACTCAAGCCAACTTTAAAACAGAGTAATTACTGGCGGCCACAGCCAAAAGCCACCCGTTATGAGCAGCTTTACTTTACCGGCAGCAGTGTCCATCCCGGTGCCGGCGTGCCCATTGTCCTGACTTCAGCGAAGCTGGCGGTTAGTGAAATTCTAAAGGATGACAAGGGCGAAGCCGGCAGTTAATGAAATTCTAGAGAATGACAAGGATCATTGATCTGCATGCGAAGCATGAACCAGAACAGCATGCAGACTTGCTGCTGTTCTGGTTCATCAGTTGTCTGTCGTGTGGCGTTATTGATTGCTGCAGACAGGGCAGGCCTATGGATGATAAAACATCTGTTTGAGCGGCGGGGTCACGCCTGTTTCCGGATCAAAATCCATGATCAGAATATCTTTCATGTAATCGTTCCATTTCTGGACGACGGCGCTTTCAGATTGAATACGTGTGGCTTTATCAATATCCTCACACTCGTAGTATCCAAAAAGATCCAGATCGGAAAGCCAGACAGAGTAATTATGAATTCCTGCCTGATTCAAAACTTCAGTCATTTCCGGCCAGATTTCATCGTGCCGCTTTTTATAAATCGCTTCCGTACCGGGTTTGATCTTTGCATGCCATGCAAAACGTTGTTTTTCAGCCATCATGATACCTCTCTAATCTCAATTAATGATGATGCTCCGGCTCTTGATTCTCTGTTTTTGTGCCAACCGTACTATATGATAAAGCCTTCTGGCCAGAAACAACATGGATCAGGTCGTTCAGCCTCAAAATGACATCTCTTTTACGCTTCAGGTTAACAGGAATAGTATCCGTCAGCGATTCAATAAAATAATCTAGTGCGTGTAAAATATTTGTTTCATCAAGGCGAATCATTATTTCGCCTGGCCGGTAATTGCTGGAAAAAAAAGCGGATGCATATTTCTTATAGCTGATATTGACTTTTACGTCATTGAGACCTGGCAGGTCAGGCACAAACATAATATGGAACTGATCATTCTTTTCAAGTTGTTCAATCAAGGATTGAAGCAAGGCAATTGTCTGCCTGCTTGTAAGTACAATGGGTTTTTTCATGAATAATTCACTATTCATTAAGGTTGCCCTTTTTTCCCTGGCAATGGTATCCAGCAGCTGCACAGGATAAAACTGAATGGTTGTTTCATTGTATTGCTGCTGCTGGTTTAACCGGATATATTCATTGAGCATTGGCAGGAAGCTGCCCTGATCAGACAGCTCATAGAGCGCAGGCGCAATTTCTTTGCATATTGCCGGCGGCAGCATGAAGATGCTTAACTGATCGCGTATAGAATAATGTGCCCCGCTTTTTTGAAGATAATGCCTGGCGTCTTCAAAAAGTCTGGCAGCAAACGACTTCTGATATAAAACAAACAGCTGTCTGGATTCATCAAGCTTTGCTTTGAATACTAACTGATGTGTTGCAATAATTTCGGCATCATCGCAGACCATCGTCAGATATTGATCAGTCTGAAAATGATGGGTTTCAGGGCTGCTGCCAGTTTGAATGTTGCTGACTAAGGCTAACTCATCCTCTATGATAAACTGTGTGTTCTTCAACTTTTTTTCGGTGTAGTGGGGCATATAGTAGGACTGGATCTGCCCGGAGAGGTGAAGCGGCATCCAGTACTGAAGCATTTGCAACATTTCATTCAACTCACGATTCACAACATGGATAATGGTTATAAGATGACCGCACTTGATGATTTCCATAAGCAGGTTTGCCCAGATGAACGTAAAAGAGCGATCATTCAGCAGCCAGTCCATGGGTTCTTCTGAATAAAGGAAAACTTTTTTGGGCTCAGGCTGGCGAAGGAGATGATACAAAAAATGAAGGACAGCTTTGCGCCTGCCCGTGTGCCCCTTATACTTGTGAACATGGGCAGCTTGTGCGGCAACAGTTGGATTCATCATATCATCAGCGAAGGGTTTTTTAGCGGGATTGTCAATGGATTTGCAGCTGGCCTGCTTTTTTTGCTGCATAAGCGCTTCATGGCGCTGTTTTCTCTCAGATGTGATTGTTTTCAGCGTTTGATTGAACTGGCTGATAAACGCCTTGTTGGCTGCGATTTCCGGATCAGGCTTATTGCTCGCCAGGCTGCCCGGCGGCGCAGACAGGATTTTTGAGATGCCGGCTATCAGCTGTTCAGATCTTGATAAATGGGAAATCCGTTTTGAATCATCAAGCGGCGCAGGCATCTGACCAGATACAAACCATTCCGTCAGCAGCTGAATTCTCTGATCTTCACTGGTCTTTGAACTGTTATCTGAATTGATCAGCAGCAATTGATCAAGCACTTCCTGCTGATACAGATACCCGTGATATCTGGTGAAATAATGGGCCAGTGCCGGCAAATGAGGAGAACTGACGGATACACGTCTTTGGCCAGATTTCCATCGGCTGATTAATGACGCATCGACATTGACTGCGCGGGCAAGCTGGCTGTTGCTGATCTTAAACAGTTCCATGAGTAATCGCAGTTTTTCCGGGAAATACATCTTCCACCTCATCAATCGCTGTTTTTAAGATTATGACATTGGTCGTCATGCCATGTCAACAAATGTTGCTCTCTTCAGAGGTCATAAGACATACAGAATACTGATATATCCGACATAATATACGAGCGGGCGGATGATGCGTCATGCAGACATAAAAGTCCGGAAATGAATCCGGATTTCATATGTCTGCACAACTAAACGATCCTGGCAGTCTTGATTCAAATGCCAGCTGCCTGACGGGTCGCCTTGCTTCTAATCTGGCCTGCAGGGCAGTTCAGATGAAATTGTCAGCTTATTTGATTTTATTCTGGCAGCAATAGTGTTTGTGCCCGCCTGAAAGATTGTGAGCGCGATAGCCTCTGCTGAGTAAAATATTCTGTACTGCATTCCCCGTTGTCCCCTTATTACAGTAGGTCACATATGTCTTGTTTTTGGGTAAATGAGCAAGTTGAGCCCTTATATTGGCATGCGGTATATTGACCGCATGCTCTACATGCCCTTTATCATACTGTTCGGCTGTTCTTGTATCGATAATGACGATATCTCTGGCTGAGGGCAGTTCATCAGATTTAATCAATGATCTGCCTCGATTCAAGGCATTATCCATAATCATACCCGTATAGATGACCGGGTCTCTGGTCGTTGAGTAGGGTGGTGCGTAAGCAAGATCGAGGTCAGCAAGATCTGCCGCAGATGCTTTATAGTAAAGCGCTGTTGACAGCACATCAATTCTTTTATCAACACCATCATAGCCAATGATCTGAGCCCCCAGAAGCCTGCCGGTTCCTTTATCTGCCACTGCTTTTATAATCATTTCCCGACCGCCCATATAAGCTGGACGGTCAGGTTTTGTGTTATGTATAGATACAGGTTCATAGCCTTTCGCCTTTGCCTCATTTTCAGTCATTCCGGTTTGAGCAACGGTCAGGTCAAACAACCTGAAAATACCAGTACCCGATATACCTTTGAACTGAAGTGAACCGCCTGTTATGACATCCCCTGCTACACGCCCTGTTTTATTGGCTGTTGAACCAAGCGGGCGGTACAAAGGTTGTCCGTCTATAAACGAGAAGGTTTCACAGCAGTCGCCGCAGGCAAATATATTACTGATGCTGGTTCTCATATACGTGTCTGTTTTTATGCCGCCTGTGGTGCCCAGCTCAATACCTGCTTTCCTGGCAAGTGATATTTCAGGTCTGATTCCAACAGCTGTAAGCACCAGCTCTGTATGAACCGGTTCATGGTGTTTCATGTGAACCGTGTCAACCTTCGCGTTCCCCGTCAATTTAGTTACTTCTGCCCCTGTTACCCATTGTATGTTTTTTGTATCAAGGTATTGTTCAACATAGCGTGACATATCAGGATCCAGGCTGGGATTCAGGTGCGGCATTTTCTCAAGAATTGTAACATTCAGTCCTTTGCGGCTGAAGCTTTCAGCCATCTCCAGACCAATGAAACCACTGCCGATAATTGTCGCGTGCTGAACCGGATGCTGCTGCATATATGACTCAATCTGTTTTGTATCTCCAGGATTTCTAAGGGTGAAGACATTAGCAGCATCAGCGCCTTCCAGCGGCAGTTTAACGGCCGCCGCACCGGTTGCCAGTACCAGATAATCGTAGTAATCATCAAAGACGGTATGATCCTCCATCCGCCTGACTGTTATTTTGTTCTCATCTGGAAAAATCTGGGTGACTTCATGCCGGATACAAACATCAACCTCATATTTTTCTTTGAAAAATTGAGGATCACGCGGGATGATCTGACTAAAAGATGTCATTTCTCCGGCCAGGAAATATGGCATGCCGCAGCCCGAATATGATATAAACTGATCACGATCGTACAATGTAATGTCAGCATCTTCGTTATTTCTCCGTGCCTTCGCTGCTGCGGATGTGCCGGCAGCAACTGCGCCAATGACAATTATTTTCATTTGAATCACCTGCCTTATATTGTTTATCATCATATAGAAATCATGATTTTTCAATCATATTTATGTAAAATAAGCTAATCTTCCTGTCATCATCACTTTTTTTGGCTGCGGGATCCCTTCCCTTGCCCGGACGCAGGCCAGGCGCTTTTTCAAACGCTGCATCTGTATATCAAGCGGACTGATATTGATCATGATCGGCATGATCAATATATTCAGCGCGATTGCTCTGATATTACGCTGATCAAAGACACCTGTCATGATTAGCGCCTGATGTCATATTCAGTTGTGAAAACATGGCAAAACTGCTATGATTGGTCTGATTGCACACGTTATTTTACCTGGTATGGAT
>SLHU01000418.1 GCA_007135995.1 Clostridiales bacterium
GATCATAAGAATAATGATTGATGAAAAGATCATGCTGATGATGTAAAACATGATGCGTATGCAGCTGCATTGATTCCAGATTAGAAGGCGTTGCTTCATAATAACCGCTTTTATTCCCATATAATGAATGGATAACGGCAGGCTGGTTCCCTTCGTTGTCCTGCAGATGATCAATAACTGATGTATTGCTGTCTGCCGCTGCTGCTGTCTGCCGGCTCTGACCGTGAACAGCTAACGTCCAGCCTTCACTGATCATGCGGTCAGATGTGATACGGTGAATAGACGGATCAATGTTGAGCGGGTTCTGCAGCAGGGTAAGTGTCAGAAGAGAAACCCCTATTACGTGAAATATCAATGATACTGCGTGTTTGCCTTTGAACCTTTTTATGCGTGCTAGCAGACTGAATGGTTGATCTGATTTTGTATGAACGACAGATTTTTGATCTTGATGGGTCTGCGGTAAGATCGAATGATCTTGTACATTTGTTATATCGCTGTCTGATAACGGATGCTCTTTGTAAAATTGTCGAAAACGCTGGCTGATGATTTCGATTGTATATTCCTGCAGATCATTTTCATATTTTTTTCTTAGCCAGGTCCAGACAGGCAGAAACCAAAAGAGTGTTCTTGCGATTACAAAAAGTATAGACATAATGATGTCAGGATGATGTAGCCTGTAAAGACTGATCGCCGGGAAAGCCTTTACTTGAGGCTTATTCAGCCAGTAATCCGGATAATCTTGTACTTCTGGATTTCTGTTTTTCAAGACTAACTGTTTCAAGACTGCATCTTTTATCTTCTGATCTAAATTGTGGTCTGTCCAGTCAGCCTGATCTGTAAAGCGAAGCGATCCATGCCGATATAGCTTTAAGGCATCGCGCCATTGGTTCATGATTATTTTCCATTGCAGAATAGCGGCCTTTCTGTCTGGCGCTGCCAGCGCCTGCTGTTGCCTTGACATTTTAAAATGCGCATCCGACAGATCAGTCTTTATGTGGATATCTTCTTCTTTTACTTTCAGACTGCCGTCTGCAAGCCTGCCTTTTCTGGCCAGTGACCAGGTATGCCATCTTTTCAATACTAAAAGCAGTATCGTTGCGGCAAAACCGAGCAGGTAAATCATCTGTGCGGTCGGCAGATAGTTTTTCAGTGGCAGGCTAAAATCTCGGCGAAGATTCGGAAACAAAGAACTGATGATGGATGCTTGCTCTTCTTGCGTGTAACTGCTATGAACGGCACCATTCGTATCATTATTGTTTGCGAACGTCTGATAACGGTCCACTGATTCTTCAACCAGCTCTAAAGATAATGTCTGCTGATTTATTCTAGGCAGCCTGACCGCTTCGATCACCTGATAGTAAGGCAAAGGTATTTCGGCCGTGAAACTGAGCGGCCAGATCAGGCAAGCTGATATCAGAACATATTTCCAGATCGTCCTTTTACGCGAAGCTTTCATTTGCTTCTTAAAGATCACCTCGATGACCATCATCAGCGCGAGTATCAGCAGGTAAATCGCTGCTGCGGAAAAAAGATGAAATAGCCACTGCTGAACGGATACTGTTGTCATACTTATACCACCTGTATGCTGCCATTGATTTTATAAACGAAGCATTTCATCCAATAAGCAAATCATCTTGTTCAATAATCAAAACAGTTCGTCCGGGATGTTAACTGATTCTGCCTGTTTTAATAATACCATTCTGACGATTCTATTTTCTGGACGATTCTATTTTGTGACGAATTCTTGCTTTAAGATCATCAAGAGAAACAATACTTTCCGGCCGGCCAAGATGCTGTTTGACAATATCACCGCCAAAATCATGAATCAATAAGCCGTTGAAACACATCTCTATCAGATCTGTGACCTTAAAATTGCCAAAATAGCCTTCCAGCAGCGGCGGGTCAAGCTCAAACAGCTCTACTGCAACCAGCGCATGTTCGTATATCAGCGGCGCAAGAACCGCATCAGCAAAATCGATCAGATAAAGTTTGCCATCTGGTGTCAGAAGGATATTATCTCCGCAAAGGTCACCATGAGCAAATACTTTTTCACCGAAATCATGCGCATGTAAATACGCCAGCCGCTCTATCCTGAAACTGTCTGAGTATATCTGCCAGCGGCGGTAACGTCCCTCATCGGCAATCACATCGATATGATTAAAATTGCTGCAGGGCTGGTTCAGCTGATCTGTCAGCTGCCGCAGTTTCATGGCAACCGTTTTTTTCTCATCAGCTGTCATTGTTTGCAGTACTGTACTAAGTGATTGCCCCTCAATATACTCAGTGATCATATAAGCAAATCGATATTGATCATAAATCATGCCCTCAGCAACCAGTTTTGGCGCAGCAATCCCCAGGTGGTTAGCATGTTTCAAGGCAAACAGTTCTGTATGCAGATCCAGCGACTGGTCAATGCCGCTTTCTTCCGGAGCAAACAGTTTTATAACATATTCACCGGCGCGAAAGACCGCGTTGGTGCCAGGCGTCAGATTTGTTATCTTCGCATATGGCAATTGATGTTTGTTGAAGATATGCCTGACAAGTGGTGTAAACGCGGTTTTAGACTGAAATATACGGCCCCA
>SLHU01000099.1 GCA_007135995.1 Clostridiales bacterium
AGGCATGAACGAGAACGATCTCAAACTTTTCCGTTATAACGAAGCAGCTGAGGTATGGGACCTGCTCCCCGACCAGGAAGTTGACACCGAACAGCAGGTGATTCGTGTCTGGATGACTGGATTTAGTGAATTTGGTGTATTTGAGTATGCGGAGCCTGAGGAAGACTCAGAGCCGACGCCGACACCAGCACCGGAAGACACAGATGACGACCGTGAGCCGATCCCCGATACGAGCAGCGGTTCCGCGGCTTATGCCGTCTTGCTGCTCAGCATGGCCGCATTGATCAGTCTGCTGCTGTCAGCACTGAAAACAGTTGGACATAAGCAATAGAAAGTGTTCTGCCATTTTACCGCTTAACTGCATTACAGTGCAGATCTTTTGGAAGATGTTGCAGACATAGAAAAACTGAACGTATCCTGTCTAATTTGCGAGAGTCGTCTGGCGGCGGCTCTCGTTTTTTACGCGTGACCCGCTTCAACTGCTTTTGAACATGATCGCCCCTTGTTCTAAACTAAAAGCTTTACGCCTGTTTACTATTATTTTTTCCCATTTCAGGGTTACTTTGGTTATAATGAATTTAGAATGTTTCAAACTTGCCGTATGCAGACTGGGAAGCAAATCAATACCCAATATGTTTAAAGCAAAAGTGATGAATATACAGCCGATTCAACCTGCGGAGACTTATAAATGGATAGAAAACAAAAACAAAAGACTTTCAACCTGGTTATTGACATCAGCATGGCTGTTTTTGTTTTGGTTGTATTTTTGCTCATCAGGCCAAACCTGATGAATGTGATCAATCCTTTTATATATGGTATTGTCTTTTCTTTTTTACTTAACCCGGCAGTCAGTTTTTTTGATAAGCGCGGGCTGCCCCGCATCCTCTCCATCCTGATTGTTTTTATTTTGCTGGCCGCCATCTTAACGGGCCTGATCATGTCGTTTGTTCCTACGCTGGCACAAGATGTATCGGTTCTGGCTCAGGAAGTCCCGACATTGATCAACTTTGTAGAGCAGTTTATAACCGATTTCCGGGACGGAAATATGGCCTTTATGCCTGATTTTGTTTTTGAGTTTATCGATATAGATGAGGAGCTCGCAAACATCGGTCAGGTTGTGCGTGATTCTCTTGAAAACCTCTATTCAATTCTCATCTCTTCTACCGGCACACTGCTTGATATTATCATGACGCCGATTATCACCTTTTATTATCTGAAAGATAAAGAGAAAATCAAAAACTTCATCATGAAACAGTTCAGTTTTCGCCATCATTATGAGATTAAAGCGTTCGCACGTGACATAAAAAAAGTGCTGGGCGGGTTTATTCGCGGCCAGCTGATTGTCGCCTGTTTTGTTGGCATACTGACCGGTGTTGGCTGTCTGGTTATTGGTATCCCTTATGCGCTTACGATTGGTCTGGTGGCTGGCGTTACTAATATTATTCCCTATTTCGGACCGTGGATCGGCGGTATCATGCCAGTTATTCTGGGATTGATGAACCGGCCCATTCTGGCACTCTGGGTGGTCCTCTGGATTATCATTGTCCAGCAGATTGAATCGAGCTTCATTTCGCCGCAGGTGATGTCCCATAGTGTAGGGCTGCACCCGCTGCTCGTCATCTTCTCAGTCATCTTCTTTGGCAGTATGCTTGGTATTCCCGGCATGATACTGGGTGTGCCTATAACGGCATCCATCAAAGTTGTGGTCAGGTATTTTCTCATTTTCAGGAACAGACTTCGCACCCGGATTATTACGGAAACTTAGCTGAATATTCAATCACGCAGGGCAGGCCCTACCGCAAGGCTTATCCTGTTTCACACGCGCTTGTTGAAATTGCAGATAATGCCGGAACCCAGTTTGATCCTGCACTTGTGGATGCTTTCCTCAACATGACATGTAATAGTCAATCATAACAACATATATCCGATCAGTACAAAAATTCCTAGTATTTTGCTAGATATTAACCTCCTTTTCTTTATGATAAGAGTAAGAGCAGCTCATTATTGTCAAGGAGGCTATTTCATGGCACAACTAAAACAATTCAACAAACTGGCTTATACATCACTAGACGATTTTATTTTTGGCAAGGCTTTGCATCCAGTAACCTTAAAAAATGGCATGGTGATTGGCGGCGGCGAAGTTTATCCTGAAATCAATTTCACTTTGCCCCCTATGTTGATCACAGAAGAAACGATGCCGGAAGTACTGCAGCATTATAAAGATATGATCACGGGCATCAGCGAAAGGGCGGTCAGCCTGCATGTGCCTGGCTTTGTTGCGGAGGTTGAGCTTTTACCGCCTTGCACCTGGCATGTGGACTGGGGCGTGGCGGTCACCCAGACACTGCTTGAGACCATGCGTACATTCAGCGATAAGTACGGCATTAAAACTGCGCTGCGAACCACAGTGATCGATGTTCGCGAAGGCCGTAACCTGAAACATATGTATGAAGGCAAAGAATGGGAAAATGTGCTTTCTGCCTTTTCTGAAAATGCCAAAGCCGGCGCGGATCTGCTGGCGATTGAGTCAATCGGCGGCAAGGAGGTTCATGACGAAGGCAATATGTACTGTGACCTGCGAAAAACCGTCTACGCACTGGGTGTACTGGGCGTGAGCGACATGCATAAGCTGTGGACTGAAGTGAGCCGGATTGCTGGTGAAACCGGATCGATCGCCTCGGGCGACACGGCCTGTGGCTTTGCCAATACGGCTATGGTGCTGGCCGATCGTAAGTTTATCCCGCGCGTTTTCTCCGCTGTAGACCGGGTCGTCTCCGCGGTTCGCAGCCTGGCAGCCGTTGAGGCCGGTGCGGTTGGACCGGATAAAGACTGCGGCTATGAAGGTGTTTACCTGAAAGCAATCACCGGCATACCCGTGAGCATGGAAGGCCGGACCAGCGCTGTTGCGCATCTGAGCCCGGTTGGTAATGTGGCAGCCTGTGTTGCAGACCTGTGGAGTAATGAATCGGTTCAGCAGATTAAGCTGCTGGGCGGATTCGCGCCAACAGTCTCAATGGAACAGCTTGCTTACGACTGCCGTCTGTTTAACCAGGCATCGAAACGCGGACCTGAAACGGCCCTGTTGCTGCGTGACCTGCATGCCGACAGTGACAGCGTCTACGATCCGCAGGCTTATGTACTGCGGCCTGACGTGGTCTTTGATCTGGCCGCTAAGATTGCAGCCGATACAAACGGACCGCTTTCACGTTCAAAAACTGCGGCCAGAGTCACACTGGAAGCGCTGCGCAAAGCACATACTGACAAAAAACTGCAGCTTGAAGAGCGCGAATACGAGTGGCTCGATCGCCTTGACGAACAGCTTGAGACCATCCCCGATGACCCGGCTGCCTTCACCGAAGAGATGAAAGACGAGTCTGAAGCCTTCGATGCAGCCATATATGGACTTTAGGGGTTAATGAATCAGTCATCTACTGGTCGTCGTTCCCGACCGTTATTTGAAAAGAGCCTGCTGCCCGTACCGGGCAGCAGGCTCCTTTAACGTAATCAGCTATAGAACGCCTGGCTTCAGATATGAAAGACACAAGCAGCTGTCGTCGGATCTATCATCAGCACGATTGATCCTGACAGACTGTGTTTTTGCTGATCATGTGAAGCTTCCATTCATCCTGCCAGTTTTTTCACTCAGGAACATATAACTCTGGCTGTTTCTATGCGCTTGATAACGGTCAGTTTCATATAGTCAAACTAATGCACAAGATTAGGCAGGAAGGTCACCAGGCCGGGAAACAAAATGAGGATCGTGATACAGACAAGCAGCGCCACCACAAAAGGCCAGACACCTTTAAAAATGGTTTCCACCGCCAGGTCTTTAACGACGCCCTTAATAATAAACACATTCATGCCAACCGGTGGTGTAATCACACCCAGTGCCACCACCAGGACAATAATCACGCCAAACCAGATCGGATCGTAGCCCAGCACATCAACCGCGACCGGGAAAAAGATGGGGATAGTCAGCAAGATCAGTGCCAGGGCGTCAATCACGCAGCCCAGGATCAGGCTGATCAGCAGAATAATGGCCAGTATCGCGAAGGGCGGCAATGGCAGTGACGATGCCCATGTGGCCAGGGTGAAGGGCAAACGGCTGACCGCTATAAAACGGCCGAATATAATGGCGCCGCCGACCAGGAGCATAATCATGGCGGTGGTTTTAACGGTTGCCAGCAGCGACAGTTTAAAACCCTCCCATTTGATGTGCCGGCGCAAGAGTGTAATCAGGAGCAGGCTGGCAACGCCTACCGCACCTGCTTCCGTAGGTGTAAAGTAACCGAGAAATAAACCGCCCAGCGAAATGATGAAAACGAAAATAACCTCAACTAAGCCGTTTTGCAGCCCCGTCAGTCTTTCGCGCCAGCTGAATTTGCCGCTCGCCGGGCCAAGAGACGGATTTTTTTTGACAATCAGCCAGATGGTCAGAATATAAAGCAGCATCAGAAGAATGCCCGGTACAATACCGGCAATAAACAGTTTGCGGATAGACTGTTCTGTCTGAATCCCGTAGACAATAAAGATGACACTAGGCGGAATCAGGACACCAAGGGCGCCTCCAGCCGCGACACTGGCTGATGATAGTGAGTCGTCGTAGTGATATTTTCGCATTTCAGGCAGCGCGATCGCACCCATGGTAGCAGCAGTTGCTGTATTAGAGCCGCAGATCGCACCAAAAATCGCACAGGCCAATTGTGTCGCCATGGCCAGGCCGCCTTTTTTATGACCGATCATCTTATACGTGAAACTATAAAGATTCGTCCCGACACCCGAGTAATAGGCGATAAAACCCATCCAGATAAACATGGGGATCACGCTGAGCGAATACGAGGCAAACGCCCCGTACATATCGCTGCCGATAATGCTCAGCGCAGCGTCAAACGAGCGGATCACACCAAAACCGGCAAACCCGACAGTCATCATCGCAATCGCGATCGGTACTTTCAGAAAAATCAGCAGCAAAAAGACGAGTATGCCCAGAAAGCCAATTAACTCAGGACTCATGACGGATCCTCCTCATGTGGCTTCTGACTGCTTTTTTGAGAAGGTGCGTCGTCCGAAGCTTCTGCCGAAAAATTTTTCTTTGTTGTTCCGCTGCCTGCGTCTTTCTTTTCGGCCTTAAATGTCTCAGTGCTTTTTTCTGCTGCTGCGGCATCAGTGACTGAAGTCTGCGGACGGATCTCTGTCAGTTTTCCTGCTGTCGATTCCCGGGACGGATTTCCAGCACTTTGCTGGTCGTCCATCTTCATGTCAAGGATCTTGAGAAAAGCCGCCAAGGTAAATACAGCGAAACAGGCGGCCATGAAATAGGCAAAATAGTGGACCGGTGTTTTGGTTGTCACCGAAACTTCGCCTGCCCGCATCAGCCTGCCCGCCATGGAAAATAAGGCATATGTAAACAGAGCCAGCACCAGACAGGATAAAATCTGGCCGATTTTCCCTATCCAGCGCCTGGTTTTTTCCCCTGCTTTATCAGTGAAGAAACTGATTTCGATATGTCCGTTTTGCAGTTCGCAGTATGCCAGCGCACTGCCAATAATCAGGATGGTCAGAAATCCAGTCCAGTCATACGTGCCCAGTATGGGTGATGTGAAAATGGCACGCATCAGCACGTTGGCCGTTACCAGCAGCATCAGTGCGATCAGCGCGGTACATGAGACAATATGCAGCGCGGCTGATGCTTTCAGCACCAGCGTCTTGAACCGTTCCATGAAAGACCTCCATCGTTTTTGTCAATTATTTCTCAAATACACGTCATTTTATATTGACGATTTACACTGTCGTTTTACATGTGTCAGTCATACATTGCGTTATATTTGTCTGCCAGCTCATGGATCAGGGCCAGCGGATCTGTGTCAATATCGAGGCCTGCCAGCTTCTGATTGTATTCATCCTGAATCGGCTGTACTTTCTCAATCCAGCGGGCAGTTTCTGCATCGTCCAGATTGATCACTTCAAGCCCGTGCTCTTCCACCGCGTAGATCAGGGCTGACTCATTTTGCGTATCCCAGAGCGCAGCAGCGGTTTCTTCATGAAAGCGCTCTGTCACTTCTGTGATGGTTTGCTGCAGGTCTTCAGAAAGGCCATTCCACACATCAAGATTCATCGTAACAAAAAACAGTGTATTATACAAAAAAGGTGTCATGGTGATATAACTCGTGACCTCAGCATGATTCCATCCCTGCAGCACTTCAAGCGGCGACAGATTCCCCTGCACCACACCTCTTTGCAGTGAATCGTACGTGTCCGGCTGCGGCATGCCGACCGGCACGCCTCCAAGCGCGGTAAGCGTATCGGTACTGATACCGGTTGCCCTTATCTCCATCCCCTGCAGATCATCCAGGCTGCGGATAGGCGAACGAGAGAAAATATCACCAGGGCCGGTCGCAAGCACCATCAGCAGATGCGTGTCCTGCACTTCCGGCGGATTAAGGGTTTGAATCCCCTCCCAGGCGACCATGCTGGCGACTCTTGAGTTAAGATAGGTGATGCCGGGAAGCTCAAAGGCTTCCAGAACCGGGAAGCGGCCGGGTGTGTAAGCAAAGCATGACAGACCAATATCGGCCACGCCTGTGACAACGCCGTTGTAAATATCGGCAGCGGCGAGCAGGGTGCCGCCCGGATAGCTTTCTATGGTTACGCGGCCGTCTGTCGCTTCTGACAGGGCCTCTGCCCAGCCTTCTATCAGTACTGTTTCAGCCGGATGTGCCGCCGAGAAAAAATGAGCCAGCGTCAGCTCTACCTGCTCATTACCGGCTGTATCGCATCCGGCTAGTGCAAGCAGCGACATCGCGAACATGGATGCTGCCAGGAACAAACCCAGACATCTGATCTTTCTTTTCATAAATAACCCCTCTCACGCAAAAACAAGCGGCTAAAGCTTATTTTTGCCTGTAGAAGGCAGAAAAAGTGTATTCAGTTAACAAGGGAAGAAAACCATTCCTGCCGTTCTACCATCCTTCACAGTTTCATTAATCTTTAATTCCATCCTACAAAACTACTGCCATCAAGTGTTTTGAAGCACTGATGACCTACATAGAGTATATTAATAGCCGGCAGCTGTGTCAATGTCATGAGCAGCGAATTTGAAAAAACTGATATTTCCCAGTGATCAGGAAAAACACATCAGGCTTCTGTCAGTTCGTTGATCTTTTTGTCGTTTTTGACACGTTTCAGTGCCTGTCCTTTGGTTTCCTGAATCACCACTTCGCCCAGATACAAGATTCTGCAGCCCGGTTCAAGATGGCCGGCAACCGCTATTTTATCGTTAGACACAACCATATGCAGATGCGGTATGCCATCGGCAATGATCCCGTCTATTGAAGCCACTTCAAGAGGTTTGTCGTCCCACTTGGCAAAATGCTCGACCGGCGGATATCCTGTTGTCATCACCATATGCATGACACAGTAATCGAGTGTGCCGATGCCAGACGCGACATATCCGTCTTTGATCCCATATTCCGCAATGGCCTGTTCGATTGATTCAAGCATATCATCGCCGGCGTCCAGCCTGACAATAATGGTTCTTCCTGTGTTCTGCTGTTCAAAAGTTTTCATTTTCAATCTCCAATTTAATGTGTGTGGTCTGTTATCTTATCATGATGGTTGACATAGGTCGCCTGCTGAAATCTCCTGTTAATCGTTCTATATCGTTCTGAACAGTCCGCTCTAGCCAGTTAAACAAATTCATCATAAACGCTGCATAAACGCCTTGCGGCTGATGTCAAATGGTTAGTCATTTATTTGATCTGATCGCCTGTTTTGACACTATAAGCGCATAATCACTTTTTAATGGTCATGAGTCAGTCATCCACCTGTACGGTATCGTCCAGTTCCATGCCAAGGTCAAGATAATGCCGGCGACGTGCTTTCTTATCGGCAGATGCTTCCTGCCAGGCATATTTGGCTACATCTCGGGCGATTTTTCGGGGCACAGCAATCACACCATCTCCATCCGCAACAATCACATCACCGGGATAAATAGCCACGCCGCCGATAGCGATCGGGATATCTTTTTCAAGATAGCGGATGCGTGCCTGGTCCATCGGCTGAGAAATGAACTTTGACCAGACAGGTACTTTCTGAATCACCACTTCATCTGTATCACGAATGCCGCCGCCGTTCAGCAGGAAGCCAACAGCGCCCTTTTTAATGCAGCCAAGAGAATTATTTGACCCGATCAGACCGACATCCAGACCGGCAACATCAAGGCAGACAAAATCGCCTTCAACGATATCGCTGCTCCATGGATCATAGCAGACTTCTGAATAGTAATATTTGACCCATTCGGTGTATTCGTCGCCGGTACATTTAGGCAGCGGTCCTTCATAGGGCACATAGCGGGCTGTTCTGGCGATTCCGATCGCGGTTGTTCTGAAAAGCGGCCTGATGTCATGGCTGACTGTGCCGTAAAAGTGATAGCCTACCCAGTCCATACCGTCACGGACATCTGTAACTCTGAGTCCTTCGTACAGTTTAATCAGTTCAAGATTTTCTTTAAGATCCATGTTAACCTCCCAGTATTAAATCTGGTGAACCCTCCCCGCCCAAGCCGGTGGCTTCGAAGGGGATTGCGCACGATTGTTTTGTTCAAGTCTGCTCGTCCAGAACGCGGACACGCACATGCTTCGCATGCAGGTACTCGTACAGTCCTTCCGGTCCATGTTCTTTACCAAATCCAGAAGCTTTGACACCGCCATAAGGCGCATTGATCACGCCTGGATCCGGATTGTTGATGGCGATGTTGCCTGCATCAATTTGCCTGGCGCATGTTTCCGCGGTTGTCAGGTTTTGAGTATACACCATCGCGGCCAGACCATAAAGCGTATCGTTGGCGAGCCCGACAGCTTCAGCTAGCGTATCAAACGGCATAATGCCGGCAGCTGGTCCGAATGTTTCTTCCTGCATGATCAGCATATCGTGGCTGACGTTTGCCAGCACCGTTGGTTCGTACCAGTGGCCCCGGCTAAAACCACCGGGGATTTTGCCGCCGCATTTCAAAACAGCGCCTTTGCTCAAAGCGTCATCTATATGCGTCTGAACGGTGTTTCGGCCTTTTGCTGTACACATAGGCCCCAGATCAGCCGGTGACAAAATCCCTTCGCCGATCACCAGCTTTTGAGTTTGCTCGCTCATCCGGCTGACAAATTGATCGTATATCCCCCGCTGCACATAGATCCGGTTGACTGCAATGCAAATTTGTCCCATATTGCGAAAAGATCTTCTGACAGCGCCTTTTACGGCAGCGTCAAGCCGGCAGTCGTCAAAGACCAGCATGGGCAGGCTGCCGCCCAGCTCCATCGACGCTTTGGTCAAGTTTTCTGTACAATAACCAAGAACCGTTTTACCTACCTCAGTCGAGCCGGTAAAAGCAACCTTTTTAACGAGCGGATGCCTGACCAAAACAGGTCCGACAACGGATCCTGATCCGGTTATGCCGTTAACGGTCCCTGGCGGCAGGCCGGTTTCCTGCAGACATTCAAGAAAAGCCAAAGGCGACAGCGGCGTTTCAGAAGGAAGCTTGCACACGATGGTGCAGCCGGCAGCCAATGCCGCTCCCACTTTCCAGGCTAGAAGCTCAACGGGATAGTTCCATGGTGAAATTGCCGCCGCCACTCCCAGTGGCTGATAGATCACTTTACTCACCGTCGCGTTATCATCATTTGCGATGATCCGGCCATAGATACGTTCCCCTTCTTCGGCATAGTAGCGCAGGATATCGGCGCCTTTGACCACTTCGCCTGTTGCCTCCTGCAAAGATTTGCCCTGTTCCAGGGCCATCAGACGGCCTATTTCTTCTTTTTTTGTCAGTATCCGTTCACTTGCCTGGCGCAGCAGCGATCCGCGCCGGAAAGGATTCATAGACGACCATTCAGAAAAGGCCGCATCCGCGGCTCTGACAGCCGTCTCAACGTCCGGCGTGTCAGCAGCCGGCACGTGACTGATGATGGTTTCGTCTCTGGGATTATAGACGGGAAAGGTGCGTCCGCTGCTGGCGGGGCACCAGTTTCCATTGATCAGCATCAGATTTTGCGGCATGATAAACCTCTTTCATTTAGTCGCTCATCGTATAGTGTGCTTCATGACATAGCTCGTTTTATGGCATAGTATGTCTCATGACATAGGAAGTTTCACGACATAGCGCGCCTCATGGCAAAAATCACAAGTCTGAGCCAGTCATTTAATCTACTTTGCAGGTCACCCACAACACTGTCAAGGGCAAAATGCCGGTTTGCTTCGTTGTATGAAACGCACCGGGCGGCACATACAAGGC
>SLHU01000068.1 GCA_007135995.1 Clostridiales bacterium
AATTATTCTTGTTGCTTTGCCCCATTTTATCCTTCCTTCTCTTATGATGACTTTATCTTAGATTGATTGACGCAAGCATCTATTTCTCTGAATAATAACAGCGTAATAATTACAACCTGTAAACTGACAAACAAGATACACCACCATTAGAAAATCTGCTCAGCAGTAAAACTGCACCTGATTTACCTCATCAGATTCGATGGAACGAAGTAACAGCCTGCTATCTCGACAACGTCAGACGAACGATGCTGCAGGGCGGCAAGGTCATCATAAGACGTGTTTCGCCGTCTGCAACCGGTTGTGCCTGAAAACCGCTGAATGACTGCGGTTTGACCACTTCCGGATCAGCAAAGGTGTTTTTTGCCTGTTTGTCGGCAGTCAGAATCCAAGCTGACTCAACCGCACGGTGTTCTCCCAGTATCTTCGTTTCAACTTCAGCCGCTGCGTCCACAGAAAGGTTGCATAAGGTAAAATGTATGCGCCCTTCCTGGTCGACAGACGCCGATTCATGGAGCTGCGGAACCGAAGCTTCTTCCGGGCCGGCAAGCGTATCATCAGTCAGACTGCTTTCAAGCAGCTGGCCGTTCTGATGGACCTGATACAGATCGAAAACGTGATAGGTAGGGGTCAGGAGCATCTGCTCATTTTGGGTCAGAATAACGGATTGCAGGACATTTAGGGTTTGTGCCAGATTAGCCATGTGAACTCTGTCGGCGTGTTTGTTGAAGATATTCAGCGACAGGCCCGCAATCAACGCATCCCGCATCGTATTTTGCTGATACAGGTGCCCCGGGTTCGTTTCAGGTTCCACATCATACCAGGCACCCCATTCATCAACAATCATCCCCACCTTTTTCTCAGGATCAAAACGATCCATGATCTCTCCGTGCTTTTGAACCAGATCTTCCATGACCAGCGCTTTCTTTAAGGTAAGATACCACTCTTTTTCGCTAAACTCGGTCGCGCTGCCTTTTTTGTCCCAGGGTCCCGGTACGGTATAATAGTGAAGCGACAGGCCGTCCATCTGTTTTCCGGCAATTTCCATCACTTTCTCAGTCCAGTTGTAGTCAAAACTGTTAGCACCGCAGGCTATCTTGTAAATTTCATTTTCCCCGTAGCTTCGTACATACGTCTGGAACCGGCGATAGACATCCGCGTAGTATTCCGGCCGCATGTTGCCGCCGCAGCCCCAGTTTTCATTGCCAACGCCAAAATAGCGCAGGTGCCAGGGATCTTCCCGGCCATTATTCTGCCGCGATTAAGCCATGGGCGATATCCCTGAAAAGGTCATATACTCAACCCATTCCTGCATCTCTGCTACAGTTCCGCTGCCGACATTGCCGCAGATATAGGGCTCACAGCCAAGCTGATCACATAAATTCATAAATTCATGTGTACCAAAACTATTATCCTCAACATCACCGCCCCAGTGAGCATTAATCATGCGCTTGCGCAGGGCCTTAGGCCCCACACCATCTTTCCAGTGATAGTCATCAGCGAAACAGCCGCCCGGCCAGCGAAGGACCGGTATCCGGATGCGCCTCAGCGCTTCAACCACATCACTTCTCATGCCATCCTGATGCGGTATTGTTGCGTTTTCCCCAACAAAAAAGCCGCCATAAATGCAGCGTCCCAGATGTTCGGCGAAATGTCCGTAAATTTCTTTGCGGATTTTTGCGACTGGCTGATTAGCCTTGATTACATATTGTGCCATCGTGTCCACCTCGTTAAAGTTGCATTATGATTTCGTGTTTCTCAGATAGAAGAATCATTGCCGTCAGGTTCATAAACATGAGCATCAGGACGTTCTGTGTTCCATTATAGCGCATGCGGGCGGATGCATGAAAGAAAAATGCATAAAAAACCGGTCAGGAATCTTTCAGACTCCTGACCGGCCCTTTGTTTTACATCCTGTTACATCGTGCAGCGCTGAAAGGTTCCTGCTGTCAGCTTCTTAAGCGCTTATCAGTCACTGCCGCATATCAAATATCTGATAATGGACATCAGCCGAAGAGCGGACCGTAGGTCTTGCAGGCTCTGTAGTCGGCGTTTTCATCGTTTGTTGTACCAAAAGCGGCCCAGGCATGCGGACGATAAATCTGGTCGGCCGGCACGTTATGCATTGATACGGGAATCCGCAGCATGCTGCACAGTGTGATCAGCTGAGCACCAATATGACCGTAGTTGAATGAACCGTGGTTGGCGCCCCAGTTGGCCATCACGGAGTAGACATCTTTAAATGCGCCTTCTCCGGTTGTGCGGGGGACAAACCAGGTGGTCGGCCAGGTTGGGTTGGTGCGTTCCTGTAAAATCTCATTGACCTTGTCCGGCAGAACGGTTGTATAACCTTCGGCGATCTGCAGAACCGGCCCGAGTCCCTCTATCTGGTTCATGCGGACCATGGTGATCGGCATTTCAGCCTGTGTTTCAAAAGCCGATGAGAATCCGCCGCCACGGAAGTAACCAGCGTCGGCAGGGCACCATTTTGTCGCTTCAAGACAGGCATCGGCATCCTCACTGGTAATCTCCCAGAAAGGTTTCATGACAGCTTTTCC
>SLHU01000036.1 GCA_007135995.1 Clostridiales bacterium
AGCTATATGAACCCTTTTATTAAGCTGGACTCAGTTAGTTTTACATATCATCAAGAGGATGATCAACCGCTGAAAGCTGTTGACAATGTCAGTCTGTCCATACAGAAAGGCCAGCATATTGCTGTTTTGGGCCGTAATGGTTCAGGCAAGTCAACACTGGCGCGTTTGATTAACGCGCTTGAACAACCGGATGAAGGGTCCGTCCAGGTGGACGGTCTTCTGACGAACCTCGAAGATAATATCTGGGAGATCAGACGCAGATGCGGTATGGTGTTTCAGAATCCCGACAATCAGATCATTGGAACAACTGTCGAAGAAGATGTCGCTTTTGGGCCTGAGAATCTTGGCTTTGCTCAGCCCGAAATACGCAGGGCTGTTGATGCGGCCCTTGCCACTGTCGGGCTGAGTGATATGGCACAAAGGCCGCCTCATGTTCTTTCCGGCGGTCAGAAGCAGAAACTGGCGATCGCTGGCATCCTGGCAATGCGGCCAGCCTGTCTTATTCTTGACGAAGCGACATCCATGCTGGATCCATATAGCTGTGACGAACTGATGAGCCTGGTACAACAGCTGATCACAGATGAAAATCTGACAGTGATCAACATCACACATAATATGGAAGAAGCCTTGCTGGCGGATCTTGTGTATGTCATGTCGGAAGGCAGAATTATTTTATCAGGTAAACCAGCTGATGTGTTTGACCAGGTTGAAACCGTTAAATCACTCGGACTGGATGTCCCCGTACATTGCGACATCCTTTACCAGCTGTCGCGCATACTGCAGCTGCCGTTGATGCCTCATGAAACAGCAGACTGGCATAAAGCCAGCCAGGCGGCAATCCGGCTGCTTGACCAGTCAGCTGCCGGCGAACATAGGGATCTTCATCCAGATGGAGATTTATCCGGTCCGGCCGGCATGGATCCGCATTGCAGATCTGATCAGTCTGCACATCACTACAACGTTTCGCAGTCAGTTCATCAGGAACATGCAGGTGAGTATCTGTCTAAGCATCAGGCAGAGCCGGCAGGCACACAGACAGCAGATCCGGAGATGATTGTAGAGGTACAGGGTCTGACCTACACCTATACGCCGGGCACTGTTTTATCAACCGACGCTTTGCATGATGTCAGCTTTAAAATATTCCGCGGTGAATTGCTGGGGATAATCGGCCATAGCGGCTCTGGAAAATCAACCTTGATTCAACACTTGAATGGATTGCTTCGCACTCAGTCAGGCAAGGTTCGCGTCCTTAATCTGGATGCCTCGAATAATCATGACATCCGAAAAATCAGGCAGCATGTCGGCCTGGTTTTCCAGTACCCTGAACATCAGCTTTTTGAAGAAACTGTGTTTCAGGATATTGCTTTTGGGCCGAAGAGACTAGGCCTTGACATGAACCAGGTAGAAAAGCGTGTTTTGAAAGCTGCGCAGATTGTCAGCCTGCCGGAAGCTTTGCTTGAACGATCTCCTTTTGAGCTGTCCGGCGGACAAAAGCGAAGGGCAGCAATTGCCGGTGTGCTGGCGATGGAACCAGACGTGCTGATCATGGATGAACCTGCTGCAGGACTTGATCCGGCTGGTCGTGATGAGCTGCTTGGCTATGCAGCAAAGCTGCAGGCGATGGGCGTCACGGTTATTCTTGTCTCACACAGCATGGATGATATTGCCCGCATGGCAGACAGGGTCCTGGTGCTCAAGGAAGGCCGTGTTCATGCCTACGGCACGCCCGACCAGATTTTTAACGATGACAAGAAACTTAGTGCGGCCGGCTTGTCTGTCCCCCGGCCAGTCGCCTTCATGCGGGAAATGAAAAAGCGGATCGCTTCAGTCATAGAATATACCTATACCCCTGAAACGGCAGCTGCTGAATTAATCAGCGCTTATCACACGCAGATATCTGATCAGAAGAAAGCAGGTGATAAACGTGCTAGGTAATATTTCCCTGGGCAGATTTTATCCGGCCGATTCGCTGCTGCACCGCCTTGATCCCCGCAGCAAAATACTGTCAGCCATCGTGATGATGGTGCTCATCTTCATGTCCCAGTCACTTTGGATCATGCTGATACTGGCGCTGATCACCTTTTTGTTTATCGGACTTTCAAAAGTGCCGCTGAAAACAGTGCTGAGCGGGCTGAAACCGATGATATTTATTCTTGTTTTCGCCTTTACGATCAATGTCTTCACAGTTGATGGTGACCCGCTGCTTAAACTGGGCCCATTAACAATCAGCGACCAGGGTTTGCTGACAGCGCTGCGCATGGCATCTCGCCTGGCGCTGCTGATTATGAATACCACATTATTTCTGACTTTAACAACAACCCCGATTCATGTTGCCGACGCAATGGAAAGCTTGCTTAATCCGCTTCGCCGTATCGGTTTTCCAGCACATGAAATGGCCATGATGATGTCTATCGCACTGCGGTTTGTCCCTACCTTGCTGGAAGAAACTGATAAAATAATGAAAGCACAGTCATCAAGGGGTGCTGATTACGATACCGGCGGGCTGATCACGAAGGCCCGCGGGCTGGTTTCTGTGCTGATTCCGCTGTTTGTCAGCGCTTTTAAACGCGCCGAAGATCTTGCTGTGGCAATGGAAGCGCGCTGTTATCGCGGTGGTGAAGGCAGAACCCGGCTCAATGTGATGGCCTATAAGCGCCGTGACATCTGGTTTGGTGCTGCCATGGCTGTGACGGCTGCTGTCATCCTTGCGGCACGCTATGTGACCGGCTGAACAGCAGCGAAATCTGAAAGGCTTTACCCGTTTATCCTGCTAAGCGTGCCGGCACGGTAAACCGGCAGCCGAAGAAAAACCGGCAGCTGCCAGATAAGGTGTAAAGTCCGTTCTTTAACAATCAGGACTTTCAGTTGATGAATTTCCAGGCCCTGCGCTATAATGTAGCTTAATACATCAGGCGAAGACAAGAAAACGATGCAAATAAGTCAAATGATTCAGGAGGAGAAATCAATGGAATACTATGTAGGGGTCGACCTGGGCGGAACAAATATCAAAGCAGGTGTCGTTGACCAGGATGGCAACATGATCAGAAAAGAAAGCGTCAAGACAAGAGCTGACCGGGATCAGCTTGAAATTGCCAGAGATATGGGACTTCTGGCACAGAAAGTGATGGTTGACGCGGGCCTGTCAAGCTCTGACATAAAGGCGATTGGCATAGGCTCTCCGGGAACACCCGATAATGACAGCGGCGTTCTGATCTACGCTAATAATCTGCCCTTCCATCAGCTCCCGCTTCGCAAATCCATCCGTGAAGTGATAGATTTGCCGGTGTATATTGATAATGACGCGAATGTCGCTGCGTTGGCTGAAAGTGTTGCCGGCGGTGCCAAGGGCACCCATCATTCAGTGACAATCACGATCGGTACCGGCCTTGGCGGCGGTGTGGTGATCAATCAGAGGATTTACAACGGATTCAACAATGCCGGCTGCGAACTGGGACATGTGGTCATTCAAAGCGGCGGCGTTCCCTGCACATGCGGCAGAAAAGGCTGTTTTGAAGTCTACGCGGCCGCGACAGGCCTGATTCGTGAGACGCATCTGGCAGCCGCAGAAAATCCAGACTCAGTCTTAAACAGGCTGATTGCGGAAAATGGCGGTAAAGCTGACGGCAGAACGGCCTTTATCGGTATGCGTGAAGGCGACGCCGCAGCAACAGCTGTTGTTGATTTTTATATAGAGATGCTTGCTGAAGGTCTTGCCAATATCATTAACGCTTTTATGCCGGAAATTATTTTAATTGGCGGCGGTGTCTGTAATGAAGGTGACGCGCTGCTGCTGCCGGTCAGGGAAAAAGCGATATCAAGGGCCTATCTTGGAGAAGGTGTTCTGGTGCCCCGCATAGAACTGGCTCAGATGGGTAATGACGCAGGGATTATCGGCGCAGCGATGATGGGCATGAACTGTTTGAAAGACGGCATACCGGGGTGAGCCTATGCAGACAACGATTCGCGATCTGCACGGAATATGACGGCAGCCGTTTTTGCGGATGGCAGATACAACCGGGACGGCGAACGGTTCAGGGTGTTTTGCAGCAGGCGCTGCGTGAACTGACAAATGACCAGACTTTGCTGCTCTATGGCTGCAGCAGAACAGATGCAGGGGTGCATGCCAGACGTCATATCAGCCACTTTTCCGCGAGTACCTCAGTACCGGTCTCTAAAATGCATCTGGCTGTCAACAGCAGCCTTCCGGCTGATCTGGTTGTCAGACGCGCGGCTCAGGTGCCTGATCATTTCCATGCCCGCTTTGATGCAGTTGGCAAGTGTTATTCATATACTATATGGAACCATCCTGTTCGGCCTGCGATCGGATGCCAATACATGGCCCATGTGCCGGAACCGCTCAACCTTGAAGCCCTGAAGGCAGCCACACCCTTTTTTTTGGGAGAACATGATTTTGCTGCTTTTAAAGATCAGAACGGTTATAAAAGAATATCAATCAGACGAATTGATGCGATCAGGCTGGAGGTCAACGGCGCGAACGTGCAGCTGATTATTCAGGGCTCCGGCTTTTTGTATCATATGGTCCGAATCATTGCCGGAACGCTTGTGGCAGTCGCTCAGGGAAAAATAATGGCAGAGGATATACCCGCGTTGATTGAAGGCATGGATCGGAGAAAAGCAGGCAAGACGATGCCTGCTGCCGGGCTTTGTCTGGAAGCGGTTTATTATGACCCGCCGCTGCAAATCGATACATGAAGCTTTTATATGGAGGACTTTATGCTCAGTACTAGATGGAGCGAACGAACGAATTTAACCATGCTGACTGATTTTTACGAGCTGACTATGTCAAAAGGTTATCTCGATCATGATCAGGCAGAGCGAATCGCTTATTTTGACTTGTTTTTTCGCAGTGTGCCTGAAGGGGGCGGCTACGCGATTATCGCAGGCCTGGAACAGATGATCGATTATCTGAAAACACTCAAGTTCACTGAAGAGGATCTGGAATACCTCTCTTCCGTTCATCATTTTGATGACAGTTTTATTGATTACCTGAGGCATTTCAAATTCTCGTGTGACGTATGGGCAATGGCTGAAGGGACACCTATTTTCCCCCATGAACCTATTGTCAAAGTGAGAGGTCCTATCATACAAGCTCAAATGATTGAAACCATGCTGCTGGTCACAATTAATCACCAAAGTCTGATCGCGACGAAAACATCACGTATTGTCCGCGCCGCACGCGGAAGACCTGTCCTTGAGTTTGGCTCCAGGCGGGCCCAGGGCTATGATGCGGCTGTACTCGGCGCCAGAGCTGCCTATATTGCCGGCGCTGCCGGCACGTCATGCACAATTTGCGGGCAGCATTTTGAAATACCGGTTTTAGGTACAATGGCACACAGCTGGGTACAGGCATTTGATGACGAGTTTACAGCATTCTCCGCGTATGCCACATCATTTCCTGACAGTACGGTCTTGCTGGTTGATACCTATAATGTACTTAGTTCTGGTGTTCCTAATGCGATCAGGGCTGCGAAAGAAGTGCTGGAACCGATGGGGAAAAAACTGAAGGGCATTCGGATTGACAGCGGTGACTTGACCTATCTATCCTGTGCTGCCAGAGCTATGCTCGACCAGGCAGGCCTGGCAGAAGTAAAAATAACCGCCAGCAATGCGCTGGATGAATATCTGATACGCGATCTGATTCTTCAGGGCGCCGCGATTGATTCGTTTGGTGTTGGTGAACGGCTGATCACTTCAAGGGCAGAACCGGTTTTTGGCGGTGTATACAAGCTTTCAGCGATTGAAAAGGACGGCCAGGTCATCCCTAAAATGAAATTTTCCGAAAACCCCGGGAAAATAACGAATCCCTGCAACAAGGATGTCTGGCGCTTTTATGACCGGGCAACCGGCAAAGCGATTGCTGATCTGATCACATTAACAGGTGAGGAAATCGATGATACAGCGCCTTATGAAATCTTCGATCCGCTTCATACCTGGAAAAGAAAGACTTTGACTGATTTTCGGGTAAGGCGGCTTCTGGAGCCTGTTTTTGTCGGCGGGAAGCTTGTCTACCGCCGGCAGTCAATCGATGATATCAGGCGTTACTGCCAGATTGAGACGGATACGCTCTGGGAATCTGTCAGACGTTTTGAGAACCCGCAGGACTATTATGTTGATCTGTCGCAAAAACTCTGGGATACCAAAGATGCTATGCTGCATAAGAATAAATCCGCGATGTAAAAAATGAACAGGCCACGCTAAGAAAGAAACGAATGAGAGGTTTAAAATGAAAGAAAAAGCAATCATTACAATGGCTGACCAAAGCCAGATAACAGTCGAACTTGACGCTGAACAAGCGCCGATTACCGTTGAGAATTTCAAAAAGCTTGTTAACCAGAAGTTTTACGATGGACTGATTTTTCATCGTGTTATTCCCGGATTTATGCTTCAGGGCGGATGCCCGCAGGGAACCGGTACGGGTGGTCCGGGCTACCAGATCAAAGGTGAGTTTAAGTCTAATGGCATAGAGAACAACTTAAAACATGAACGCGGTGTCCTGTCAATGGCCCGATCAGCCATGCCCGACTCAGCAGGCTCGCAGTTTTTCATTATGCACGCTGATTCACCGCATCTTGACGGGCAGTATGCTGCTTTTGGACGCGTGGTGGAAGGGCTTGATACAGTGGACAAAATAGCATCCTGCCGGACAGGCGCGAATGACCGCCCGGTTGAAGAACAGAAAATCAGCACGATCAGAATGCTGGACACTGACGCGCAGGTATAAACATAGCGATCCCATTGATGATAAGCGATGGCAGATTCAGGCGTATGAACCAAAGCCGCTTCTGCCATCGCTTTTGCATTATTCTAAACCGCTCAGCCGATCTCTTTTATTAATCAAATGCTGCTTCTGCCATCGCTTCAAGGTTTTCCGGCGAAACATTTGGCAGCAGCGCTTCATGACTGGGAGAGACGATAAAGCTGGGTCCGAACAGATCACGCAGTCTATGCACCTCATCACGAACCTGCTGAGGTGTTCCGAAAGGCAGCAGCTGCTGGGTATCAACACCGCCAATAAATGTGATGTCTCCGTTATACTTGCGGGCCAGTTCATCCGCGCTCATATTTCTGGCTAAAGCCTGAATCGGATGAAGCGCGTCAACCCCTGCGTCTATCAGGTAAGGAATCGCTCTGTCAATCGCGCCGCAGGAATGCAGGACAACCTTCAACCCGTGCTTTTGCGCCTGCCGGGTGAACCTGACAAAATAAGGAAGCACAAACCGTTCAAAGAGCTCCGGAGAGACGAGCAGATCAAGCTGGCTGCCAAAGTCGTTGCCAAAGAAGATGGCGTCAATATCCTGGCTGATGGCGCTGAACAGCTGTTCGTTTGCTTCAAGATAGAAAGATACGATGTGTTCTGTAACGGCATCTACAATCTGCGGATCGGTGTACATCTTCACAAAGTAATTATCCATACCAAAAAAGTCAGCAGCGTTGTGAAAGAAGGGAGACCACATGCCCGACAAAATGCCCTGGCCTTCCAGGCTGGCTTTTTTGACCGCCTGAATGGTCTCGCTGAAATCAAGATGCGCCGGATCAGGCCAGTGAAATTTCTCTACTTCTGACAAATCTTCACATTCCGCGAAGACACCCCCTTCGTTCAGGGAATGTTTTTCACGGCCGCCCATGATATCAAACATCGGCACACCTTCCGGATGCTGCCAGCAGTGATGGGCGTCAGGCATAATCCAGACGAACGTGTCATCAAGTTTTTTTGACAGCTCATAATCATTCTCAACTTTAAAATAAGGTTGATACAGTTTCATGCTGTCAGGATGAGGATGACCGTGCCAGAATCCATTAGTATCACTTGTCCGGTTAAGAAGGCGGTTAAGGTGTTCTTTTTTATTCATGATTCTGCTCCTAATTGTTTTATAGTCCGGCAATTACGGTTTGACCGGAGTCTGCTGTATTGAGACAGTCCTGCCATGATAACGGCTGAGACATTTTTACTGCACTGTCGGCTGAGACAGTCTGATCCGTGCTGGCGGCAATGTGAAGTGTCTGCTCGTAAGTTCTGCGACAGGCCAATTGATATAGTTTTGCATAACACCAGTTATATGAAATAAAGCCAGATCAACATACACCCATTTCATGCAGGCAGCTTCTATTTTAAATCAAAAACGTGTATCTGACTACCTGAATCTGCTTGTTTTTGCTGTTTTTTTGAAACTCAATGCATGGCAGCTCTTTTATCCGATGGGATGGCCGCGATTATTGCGTCGTGTTCATTGACACTTATATCTGCGGCTTATAGAATGAATGTACCGGTCATCCACGAATGATGCTGGTATTGATGCAGCTGCTGCTTGCAGACAGAGAGAGAGGGTTTGACGATGTCTAATAAAATAGTAATCAAAGGCGATTCACTGCCGAATATACCATGGGAAGATAAGCCGCGAGGTTGTATGGATGTCATGTGGCGGTATTCACAAAATCCGATTATTCCCCGCGACCTGCTGCCCACATCAAATAGTATATTTAACAGCGCGGTCGTTCCTTTTGAGGGCAGCTTTGCCGGCGTTTTCCGCTGTGATGACACAGCCCGTGAAATGAAAATACACACTGGCCGCAGTGAAGACGGCATCAACTGGCAAATTGAGCCCGACAGAATTGAGATGCTGTGTGATGACGCTGAAATCAACCAGTTTGACTATGCCTATGACCCGCGTGTCTGCCAAATAGAAGACCGATACTATGTCAGCTGGTGCAATGGATATCATGGTCCGACGATCGGCCTGGCCTGGACAAAAGATTTTAAAACATACCATCAGCTTGAGAACGCATATCTGCCTTTTAATCGTAACGGTGTATTATTTCCGCGTAAAATTAACGGCAATTATGCGATGATCAGCCGGCCCAGTGATAACGGCCACACGCCATTCGGAGATATATTTTACAGTGAAAGCCCGGATATGACGTACTGGGGCAAACACCGTTTCGTTATGGCTTCGTGCGGCTCATGGCAGAAGACAAAGATCGGGCCCGGTCCGATTCCCATAGAAACCAGTGAAGGCTGGCTGATGATCTACCATGGGGTTCTGACATCGTGCAACGGATTTGTTTATCATGTGGGCGCTGCCCTGCTGGATCTTGAACAACCCTGGAAAGTGCTTTATAGAACGAAGCCATATATTCTCAATCCGCGGATGGATTATGAATGTGTAGGGGATGTTCCCAATGTCGTGTTCCCATGTGCTGCGCTTGTTGACGCTGACACAGGCCGGCTGGCGATGTACTATGGCGGCGCGGATACAGTGACCTGTCTGGCCTTCACCTATGTAGACGAGCTTGTCACGTTCATTAAGGCTAACAGCCTGTAACCTTTTTTAAGGCAGTATCGCTGACTGCTGCAGCGCGGGACCTTTCGAACAGAAAGCAGAAGGGTCAGCGGCGTTTGCTGCGGCGTGTCAAGTCAAGCAAAAAGCCTGCACCGCAACCGTCCGGAGGCGTCTTATGATTACAGAAAAATTAAACCAGCAGACAATAAGTGATTTATCAAATACAGGCTCATTGAGCCAGCTTTATCGTGTCAGGCGATACCAGATCAGTGAAGGACCGGGCGCAGGCATCCGGATGATTGATATACGGAACGCAGCAGGCCTGCATGCTGTGTTCAATGAAAATCATGCGCTTGACTTGTTTGAACTGACGATCAGAGGTATCAATATTGGGTTCATGGCAAAAAATGATCTGGTGAATACCAGGGTGATTCCCATACCAGCCGACTTTCATCGTACCTGGCCAGGTGGTCTGCTGGCCACCTGCGGTTTACGCAATACCGGGCCAGATCAGCAGGAGGGTGATGAATATCACCCTCTGCATGGCCTGATTGGCGGCGGCAGTGCTGAACAGGTGTCCGTCAGCATTGATGAGCAGGCACGCGCGTTTATAATTGAAGGGCTGATCCGTGAAACAGCCATGTTTGGCCATCACCTTATTCTCAGACGTAAAATTATCATTGCACTTGATACATGCCGGATCAGATGGGAAGACTGCATAGAAAACTTTGATGCAGATCCGCAGCCTGTTTTTCTGTTGTATCACTTTAATTTCGGCTATCCTTTTTTAAGTCCCGAGCTTGAGCTTACCTTCCCGCCGGGAGAAGTTATTCCCCGGACCGCAGAAGCAGAGAAAGGTCTTGAGGATTACAGGCAGATCACACCTCCTGCCGACG
>SLHU01000074.1 GCA_007135995.1 Clostridiales bacterium
AATATTGACCCGGAGCATTGATCAGCTTTGGAATATGGCAAATATTGACCCGGAGCATTGATCAGCTTTGCAAACGGTCTTCAATAACGCATCATACCTCTTTATAGGCGTTTCAATTTGTGCAGCCGCGAAAAAGCAGGCTGCACATTATTTATTTCTTGCTACAGGTTGACAGTCAAAAACTGAAATGATATATTTTAGGAAGATAATTGATATGAAATGATATATCAAAGTTTTTTCTCAACCTTGTTTTACAGCAGATCAGATGCGTGTGCTTTGTCAGCTATAAGCCACTGTCACTGGTGAGTTTTGTCGATCAACCGTAAAGTATTTGATTTATTGATCGTTGTGATTTTGCATCGTGCATACATCACAAAATGATATGAAAAATACTTGCTATATACCGGCGAAATGCTATAATAAAATCAGAGGTTATAACAATGAATCATGATCTGTCAACATCAATTGCTGAATAAGAAAAGGAGCGTGACATACTTTGAAAAAACAAACAAAGTTTGGAAGTAAAAAGAAATTCTTTACATTGGATGACTTTGAACTGACGATGTTAGCGATGCCGACCACGATTTGGTATATCTTGTTTACCTATCTGCCCATGTTCGGTATTATTATCGCGTTCAAACGCATTCGAGCCCCTCGACGTGACACGAACTTTCTGGTACATGTTCTGACTAGTGAAAACGCCGGATTAGATAATTTCCGATTCGTGTTCGGCAGCAGAGACGCCTCACTTATGTTTCGTAACACACTTGGGTACAATGTCGTCTTCATCATCACCGGTTTGCTTTTCGCTGTCGGGCTGGCGCTGATGATATCACAGCTGCATTCAAAGAAACTGGCAAAAATCTGTCAGACGGCGATGTTCTTGCCTCACTTCCTGTCCTGGGTGGTTGTCAGTTATTTTGTCTTCTCCTTTCTCAGCATTGATAAAGGTCTGATCAACAATTTCCTGGCTGAGTCCGGCCGTGATAAAATACAGTGGTATATGCAGCCTCAATACTGGCCATACATTATTGTGTTCCTGAATCTCTGGAAGGGAACCGGGTATGGCATGGTTGTTTATCTGGCGAGTATATCTGGTATTGACGGTTCGCTTTATGAAGCAGCGATTATTGATGGTGCCAGAAAAATGCAGCAGATTAAATACATCACGCTTCCCATGCTGAAGCCGATTATTCTGATTATGTTTATTCTGGCTGTCGGCCGCATCTTTTCAACCGACTTCGGCCTCTTTTATCAGGTTCCGAGAAATTCCGGACCTCTAGTTGATGTTACACAGACAATTGATGTATATGTCTTTAAAGCACTGATGGGCAATCCTAACTATGGATTTGCCGCTGCCGCAGGCCTGCTCCAGTCCGTTTTCGGATTTATCACGATTTTAATCGCCAATGGAGTTGTCCGCAAGTTAGACGCAGAAAACGCACTGTTCTGAGAAAGGGAGGAAAAATCATGGCCAATAATAAAAGCAAGCAGACCGTGGCTATTGACGGGTACGAACGGTTTAACCAGGTATCCCGGCCGACCAATGCTCTGTTCAGTTTAATCTTTATCCTGCTCGGTTTTATATGCATTGTACCGGTCATCTTTGTTGCCGTTATATCCTTGTCATCTAACGCGTCCATCCAGCAGGTCGGGTATCGCTTTATGCCGGCGGAATGGGCTTTGGATGCCTATGAGTATCTGTGGATCGAAAGAAGCTCCATCGGAGATGCCTTTTTTGTTTCTGTCTTTGTGACGGTGGTGGGAACCATTATCGGACTGATCCTTAATTCAACGATGGGATACGTGCTGTCTCGACGCTCATTCGCACTTCGTAAGTTTTTCACAATCCTGATCTTCATTCCAATGCTGTTCTCCGGCGGTCTGGTTGGATCGTATCTGATCAACACACGCGTGCTGATGCTGGGGAATACCTACTGGGCACTGATCCTGCCAATCGCTGTAAGCTCGTTTTATATTATCATTATGCGAACGTTTTTTCAGACAACAATTCCTGACTCGATTATTGAATCTGCGAAAATTGACGGCGCAACACAGCTTTATATTTACTTGAAAATCGTAATTGCCATATCACTGCCGGCTTTCGCTACAATCGGCCTGTTCCTTTCATTCGCCTACTGGAATGACTGGTTTTCAGCGCTCCTTTACATTCAATCAACGCATCAGCATATGTATCCGCTGCAATATGTATTGATCAGTATTGAAAGAAATATGGAATACCTGACGCGAAACGCTCAGTTTATGACTCCTGACGGACAGGCTTCCAGGCTTCCTGCTGAATCAACACGTATGGCGATTGTTATGCTGGTCGTTATACCGATCGCAATGTCTTATCCTTATTTTCAGAAATATTTTATCTCCGGACTCACCATCGGTGCTGTTAAAGGATAATAAGCTGTACGTTATGGCCTGATTAAGCTGAAATGCGGTGGTTGACAAAAGGATGACATCAGATAGAATGACACACAGGGAGGAAGGGCATTCCTCCCTGATACATGTAACTGCCATGATGATA
>SLHU01000187.1 GCA_007135995.1 Clostridiales bacterium
GCTAACGCGCCGTTTTCTTTCGCGATCTTTATCATTTCGATATTCTGATCACCTGAATGCTGGAGGCTGTCCTGAATCTCATGATTCTGATTCATCAGATAGGCGAGGGTGTCCCAGTCATTATTGATAATTGCTTTTTTGCCTTCCCGGCCAATGTCCATGATTTCCTTATAACCGTTCACTACTTGCGGATCACCTTCCAGCCAGCGATCTCTGAGAGGCTTATGAAACTGACCTGAATGATGTTTAACCCCTGTATGCGCGACAATAATCGGCATATTTTTCACATACTGGCCAAGAGGCTCAACTGTGCCGTATTGTTCCTTTTCCAGCTCTTTGTAATACTCTTTACCTCTGAAATCTAGAAAATTCAAGCCGCCGAAGGTGGTCATATAGGCATCCTGATAGCCGCAGTGAACTTTCATGTAGTTAAGCTCAATGATCCGATTCACTTCAGCCAAGTGGTAAGGATGATAATGTTTCTCAGTGTAGGTTGTAATGGCAGAGAGCACGGCTGCAAGGACAGCGGTGGAGCCAGCTAAGCCAGCCTGCTCCGGCACCGTGGTATGCGTTGTGATTTTCGCTTTCAGATCATATAGCTTGAAATAACGAAGGACACAGCGGACAATGTCAAAGTAGTCGCCTTGATTGGCGAAATCATTTTCCCATTTGATAATGGTCTGGCCAAACCTGTTTTGAACAATCAGCTGATCATTTGACTCAATCGTTACTTCAGCACGCTCCAAAATTGAGCAGCAGACTAAGGCGCCGCCGTATCCGTCAGTGGGGTTGCCAATCAGTCCTGCCCGGCCGGGTGCCGTTACTTTTATCATGTTACATTGTCCTCCGCTTCAGGCTTTATAGATTCAGGTTATCATAAAGATATTGTTTGAGCTGATAACCGTATTTTTCATCGCGCAGGGCAAAATCAACAAAAGCCTCAAAATAGGAAGCCATATTGCCTATATCATAGCGCTTTTCCTTATCTGTCAGTCGCACAGAAAAGCCGGATGTCCCTTCTTTCAGCAAGAGGCGGATGCCGTCTGTTAATTGTATTTCGCCGCCTTTTCCCGGACTGGTCCGGTTCAGCGCATCGAAAATCGAGGCCGGTAAAATATATCTGGCCGCGAACGCTAAGGTAGAAGGTGTCGTTTGGGAAGACGGTTTTTCAACCACATCCTCAATTTCGACAACTGCATCATTTTCATTATTTTTTGGTTTGACAATCCCGTATTTTGCCACGTTTTCCAAGGGGACCTGCCGAGTTCCGATAATCAATGACTCGGGATTCTGATGATGCGTATCAATCATCCGTTTCAGGAGCGGCTTTGGCTCTTCTGAATGAATGATGGAGTCTCCCAAGGCGATGATGAAAGGATCACCGTTAATAAAGTTTGCGGCATAATTAATCGCGTCGCCTAATCCGGCGGCCCTGCTTTGACGGGTGAAGAAGAACTGAACATTCATGTCTTCAAATTCCAGGGTTTGCAGCAGCTCTTTTTGATCACTGGCATTGAGCATACTGTTAAGCTCATTATCTTTGTCGAAATGATCTTCAATTGCCCGTTTTTTTTGGCCGGTGATAATTAAAACTTGCTCTATACCACAGGAGGCTAATTCTTCAACAATATATTGAATGCATGGCTTGCTGGCCAGCGGCAGCATTTCTTTTGGCTGCGTTTTGGTTAAGGGCAGCATTCTTGTTCCCAGACCTGCTGCGGGTATGACCGCTTTTTTAATCATTGATCCGCCTTTCTGCTTTTGCAGCGCTTGTTTTAAATCTGAACTTTGACCGGCTTTCAATCATCTGCTGATAACCTGATCATGAAACATAACAGAATTTTTTCTAAACATCAGCTCCAGGTGAAAATCATCGCGATTGATAAACCAATCGTCTGTGCCTTTTTCAATTATAACTGAACAGCCGCAGATAACCAATATGACATTTTCTTCGGCTGTCTGCTTATTGCTAACAAAGTTAGTTGTGATATACTTATGAGTGATTTGAACCGAGATAAATGTGGCAGAATAAATCATCATTATCAGCAATATATTTCAAAGATAATCAATACAATTTGCTACCTGGTGTTGACTAGATAGCATAAAGCTTACTCTTAATCATAAGCATCTACGTTTTAGAAAGGAACAAGAGTAACGCAGCCAAAAGCTGTTTCGTTACTGAATAATATGAAGAAAATCGCTTTTGTCACGATAACATGGAATTCGCAAACATATATAGAAGAATGCCTGTCATCTGTCTATTATGCCATGGCACCTTTTGACGCGCATGTGTGGGTGATTGATAATGGCTCGAAAGACCAGACGGTTGAGATCATCCAGAATATCAAGAAGGATAAATTCAAGAACAGGCTGCATTTCATCCGCAATAATAAGAACCTGGGGACCACCGTTTCACGCAACTTAGCGCTTCGTGAAATACAGAAGGCGAAAGATGTCGACTATGTTTGCATCATTGATTCAGACACAAAAATCAATACTGAAGCGGTGCAGCTTTTAATGCAGACACTTGA
>SLHU01000186.1 GCA_007135995.1 Clostridiales bacterium
CGAGAGAATGTCCTATTCAAGAATTGACGAAGTAATTGATATCCCTAATTTGATTGAAATTCAAAAAAACAGTTACCAGTGGTTTCTTGATGAAGGTCTGATGGAAGTGTTGCGTGATGTTTCACCGATCACAGACTATTCGGGCGATATTGAATTGTCTTTCATTGACAAAGAGTTTGATGTTGAAAAACCAACCTATCCGATTGAAGAATGCAAAGAGCGCGACGCTAATTTTGCTGCGCCGCTGCGCGTAAAAGTCAGACTTCACAACAAAAAAGACGATATTCTCAAAGATCAGCATATCTATATTGGCGAATTCCCTATCATGACAGAAAACGGTACTTTTATTATAAATGGCGCAGAGCGTGTTATTATCAGCCAGCTTGTGCGCTCACCGGGCTCTTACTATGATATTAACCTTGATAAAAATGATAAGGAACTTTATTTTTCACAGATGATTCCAAACAGGGGAGCCTGGCTGGAATATGAGACTGACTCTAATGACCTTTTATGGGTACGTGTTGACCGTACCAGGAAATTCCATTTAACAGTTTTTCTGCGATCGCTTGGATTTGGCACAAATGACCAGCTGGTAGAGACTTTTGGCGAGGAGAACAGCCTGGTTCAGACAATGCTGAAAGACGGTTGCCGCAATCGTGAAGAAGGGCTGCAGGAGCTTTATAAAAAACTTCGCCCTGGTGAGCCTGTTTCTGTTGAAGGCGCAGAAAGTCTTCTGAACAATATGTTTTTTGACCCGAAACGCTACGATCTTGCCCGTGTGGGGATTTACAAGGTCAATAAGAAGCTTTCATTGTCATCTAGACTGACCGGGCATAAGGCAGCAGATAATGTAGTTGATGACAACGGTGAACTGCTGGTGGCCGCTGGTGAAATGATCACTAAAAATATCGCACGTGCGATTCAGGCTGCCGGTATCAATGAGGTTGATGTTTTTCCTATAAAGGTTACAGGCGAACAGATTACTCAGCTTGAGAACAAGCTTAGAATCATCGGCAACAATCGTGTTGATCCGAATAACTTCATTCGCCGTTTCTTTGATGAAAAAGACCTGGGTGACAATTTTGATGCAATTCGTCTCGGTGTAACAGAACAAGTCCGGACAACGGTTCTGCGTGACTTGATCAGCGAGGCAAAATCCAGCCAGGATCCGGTGTCAAGGCTAAAAGAGCTGCTGATGGATCACGTGGGCAATCTGATGCCAAAACATCTGACAGTTGAGGACATTGTTGCGTCTGTCAGTTATTTGATCGGACTCGAGTATGGTATTGGCGAAAAGGATGACATCGACCACCTCGGCAACCGTCGAATCAGGTCTGTTGGTGAATTACTGCAGAATCAGATTCGAGTCGGGTTTTCACGGATGGAGCGTGTTGTTCGTGAGCGTATGGGCACTCTGGCCGATATGGAAAACGCAACACCGCAGATGATTGTCAACACACGTCCTGTCAGCGCTGCAGTTAAAGAATTTTTTGGCTCCAGTCAGCTGTCGCAGTTCATGGATCAGCCGAACCCATTAGCTGAGCTGACACATAAAAGACGTCTTTCGGCACTTGGGCCGGGCGGCTTGTCGCGTGAACGCGCTAACTTTGAAGTGCGTGACGTTCACTCATCTCATTACGGCCGCATGTGTCCGATTGAAACGCCTGAAGGTCCGAATATCGGACTGATCAATTCTCTGGCGACATTTGGCCGCATCAACCGCTATGGCTTTATTGAGACGCCTTATCGTGTTTATGACAAAGAGAAGGCTGTTGTTACTGCTGAAGTCAGATATATGACAGCTGATGAAGAAGATTATTATTATATCGCACAGGCAAATGAGCCGCTTGATAAGGAAAACCATTTTCTTGATAAGAAAATAGTCTGCCGTTATCTGGATAAATTTCTTGAAGTCGACCCGTCACAGGTTGACCTGATGGATGTTTCTCCGAAACAGCTGGTTTCTGTCGCCACTTCTCTGATTCCGTTTCTGGGCAATGATGATGCGAATCGTGCGCTGATGGGATCTAACATGCAGCGGCAGGCTGTGCCTTTAATAAAAACCGAGGCACCGATCATTGGTACGGGTATGGAACACCGCGCCGCAAAGGATTCAGGTGTCTGTATTGTCGCAAAAAATGATGGTACGGTTGAGTATGTCGGCGCGTCGCGGATTATCGTCAAAAAAGGACCGCATGCCGATGCCGACATCTATAACCTTGTAAAATACCAGCGTTCAAATCAAGGGACATGTATAAATCAGCGTCCACTTGTCAGCAAAGGTGAAAAAGTCAAAGCTGGTGATATTATTGCTGACGGACCTTCAACAGATGAGGGCGAGATTGCTCTTGGCCGCAACGTTCTCATTGGATTTATGACCTGGGAAGGCTATAACTATGAGGATGCTGTCCTGATCAGCGAACGCCTCGTGCGTGATGATGTCTATACATCAATTCATATCGAGGAATATGAGTGTGAAGCCAGAGATACAAAACTGGGACCAGAAGAGATCACACGTGAAATCCCCAATGTTGGTGACGAAGCGCTGAAGGATCTGGATGAAGATGGTATTATCAGGGTCGGTGCTGAAGTTTATGCAGGCGATATTATAGTTGGCAAAGTCACCCCTAAGGGTGAAACAGAACTGACAGCCGAAGAACGTCTTTACCGTGCTATTTTTGGTGAGAAAATCAGAGAGGTCCGGGATACATCTGTCAGAATTCCTCATGGTGAATCAGGGATTGTGGTTGACGTTAAAGTTTTCACAAGAGAGAACGATGATGATCTGAAGCATGGTGTCAATAAACTGGTTCGTGTCTATATTGCCCAGAAGAGAAAAATATCAGTGGGCGACAAAATGGCTGGCCGGCATGGCAATAAAGGTGTTATTTCAAGAATATTGCCGGAAGAAGACATGCCGTTTATGCCAGACGGCACCCCGCTTGACATTGTACTCAATCCGCTGGGTGTTCCATCGCGAATGAATATCGGCCAGCTGCTGGAAGTGCATCTGGGCAGAGCCGCGAAGAAGCTGGGCTGGAAAGTAGCAACACCTGTTTTCGACGGTGCAACCGAAGCGGATGTCGTTGAAGCTTTCGAATTGGCCGGACTTGACGCAGATGGAAAAACTGTACTTTATGACGGACGTACTGGCGAGCCTTTTGAAAATCGCATAACAGTCGGTATGATGTATTACCTGAAACTGCTGCATCTGGTTGACGATAAGATTCATGCCCGGTCAATTGGACCTTATTCACTGGTCACACAGCAGCCTCTTGGCGGCAAAGCACAATTTGGCGGCCAGCGTTTTGGTGAGATGGAAGTATGGGCACTTGAAGCTTATGGTGCCAGTTATACTCTTCAGGAGATTCTGACTGTCAAGTCAGATGACATATCCGGCCGGACAAAAACCTATGAGGCGATTGTCAAAGGCGAAAGCGTGCCTGAGGCTGGCGTACCTGAATCATTTAAAGTGCTGGTTAAGGAGTTGCAGAGCCTGGCACTGGATGTGCGTGTCTACTCCGAAGAAAATAAGTTGATTGATATTAAAGACACCGAAGAGGATGCTGTTGAGATGCCTGAAATTGACCAGAGCAAGCTTGATGAGCTGATGGGCACAATCTCAGTTGACGAGAACCTTGCGTCAGCTGGATTCATCGAGGGACGGCTCGGAGAAGATGGCAGTTTATCTGTTGAGTCTGGTGAGGATTCGGACGATGATATGGTTGCGAAACTCGCCAAATCCACTGCTTCTGAGGACGATGATCTCTCAGATGATGCATAGGCAGCAGTGAACAGATCATAAGGTTGATTAGATTATCTTTATAATAAGGGCACGTTGTACATCTGTGACAGCATGCGGAAGGAGACACCATGCAAATGTTAGAAATGAATAATTTCGAAGCTATTGGCATCGGACTGGCTTCACCTGAAAAAATTCTCGAGTGGTCGAGAGGTGAAGTGAAAAAACCGGAAACAATTAATTACAGAACACTGAAACCAGAGCGTGACGGACTGTTCTGCGAAAAAATATTCGGGCCGACAAAAGACTGGGAATGTCATTGCGGAAAGTATAAGAAAATCAGATATAAGGGCATCGTCTGTGATCGATGCGGTGTGGAAGTAACAAAATCAAAAGTGCGGCGAGAGCGCCTGGGTCATATAAAGCTGGCTGCGCCTGTGTCTCATATCTGGTATTTCAGGGGTATCCCCAGCCGAATGGGTCTGATTCTTGATATGTCACCGCGTAATCTTGAAAAAGTGCTGTATTTTGCAGCTTATGTTGTCATTGATCCCGGCATGACCAGATTTACACCCCATCAGGTCATTAATGAGCGTGAGTACCGCGAAGCCATTGAAGAGTTCGGCAAAAATACGTTCAGAGCTAAAATGGGCGCGGAAGCGATCAAAGAGCTGTTGGGATTAATCGATATTGACCAAATGGCCAGTGATCTTCGGGAAGAATTCCGTACAGTGACCGGGCAGAAGAAAGTGCGTCTTGTTAAAAGACTGGAAGTTGTTGAAGCGTTCAAGAAATCCGGCAACAATCCTGAGTGGATGGTTCTCGATGTGCTTCCCGTACTGCCGCCTGAGCTTCGTCCTATGGTTCAGCTCGATGGCGGACGTTTTGCTACATCAGACCTAAATGACCTTTACCGCAGAGTTATTAACCGCAACAATCGGCTGAATAAGCTGCTCCAGCTGGGTGCCCCGGAAATTATTGTCCGCAATGAGAAACGGATGCTTCAGGAAGCTGTTGACGCGCTTGTCGATAACGGCCGCAGGGGCCGTCCGGTAACGGGTGCAGGAAATCGTCCGCTCAAGTCGCTATCAGATATGCTGAAAGGCAAACAAGGCAGATTCCGTCAGAATCTGCTCGGAAAACGCGTTGACTACTCAGGACGTTCGGTTATAGTCGTCGGCCCGGAGCTGAAGCTGCATCAGTGTGGTCTGCCAAAAGAAATGGCTCTTGAGTTGTTTAAACCCTTCGTAATGAAGCGTATTGTTCAGGCAGGACACGCGCATAATATTAAAACAGCCAGACGTCTGGTTGATCGTGCCAATGACCTTGTGTGGGACACTCTGGAAGATGTGATAAAAGATCATCCGGTTCTCCTCAACCGTGCGCCCACCTTGCATCGTCTTGGCATTCAGGCCTTTGAGCCGGTTCTGGTTGAAGGCCGTGCGATCAAACTGCATCCGCTTGTCTGCACCGCTTATAATGCTGACTTCGACGGCGATCAGATGGCGGTTCATGTACCGTTATCCGCGGAAGCACAGGCAGAAGCCCGTGTGTTAATGCTGTCGGCTAATAATCTGCTGAAACCTCAGGATGGCAAACCGGTAACCGTTCCGACTCAGGACATGGTACTTGGCTGCTATTATCTGACAATCGACCGTGAAGGCGCAAAAGGTGAGGGCCATATCTTCTCCTCGATTAATGAAGCAGTCATGGCTTATGACTCGCATGATCTTGAACTGCATGCGCAGATCAAAATCAGAATTGAGCGTGAAATAGATGGTGTCATCAGACGCGAGGTGATCGAGAGCACATTGGGCCGGTTTATTCTTAATGAAGTGATACCGCAGGATCTTGGCTTTGTGGATCGTTCAAAACCAGAAAACGCGATGAAACTTGAACTTGATATTCTGGTAGGGAAAAAAGAACTGGGCAAGGTTGTTGAAAACTGTGTTCACAAGCATGGTATCTCAAAAACAGCAGCGCTGCTTGATAAATTGAAGGATCTTGGTTATCACTATTCCACAGTTGGCGGGATTTCAATTGGTATATTTGACATGATCGTTCCTGATGTTAAAAAAAGGCATATACAGGAAGCTGAAGAAAAAGTTGATTATATCAATCGCCAGCATCAGCGCGGACTTCTGAATGATGAAGGGCGCTATAAATCTGTTGTTGACATTTGGCGCCGTACAACGGATGAAATAACGGATGCCCTGAAGGAAAATCTGGGCCGGTTCAATCCTGTATACATGATGTCACAATCTGGAGCCCGCGGAAATATCAATCAGATCAAACAGCTGGCTGGTATGCGTGGCAATATGAGTGACACCTCAGGTAAGACAATTGAAATTCCGATCAAGTCAAATCTGCGTGAAGGCATGAATGTGCTTGAGTTTTTCATCTCAAGCCACGGTGCCCGAAAAGCACTTTCTGATACGGCATTAAAAACCGCTGACTCCGGTTACCTGACGCGGCGTCTGGTTGATGTTGCGCAGGATGTAATCATCCGTGAGATTGACTGCGGAACTGAGGAGTTTGTTGAGGTCAGTGCTGTGGTTGTCGGCGGTTCCAGTAAGTCCAGACGGATTGTTGAGTCACTGTCAGATCGGGTCAGCGGACGCTATGCTGCCCAGGACATTGTTCATCCTGAAACTGGTAAACTGCTTGTCGGGAATAATCAGCTGATTGATAATCAGATTGGTCAGAATCTTGAAGCGGCAGGCTTCAAATCCATACCTATCCGGTCTATTTTGTCGTGCCGTGCTGAACATGGTATTTGCGCTCATTGCTATGGCGTGAATCTGGCTTCCGGTGAACCTGCTGTTGGCGGTGAGGCCATGGGTATCATGGCGGCCCAGTCAATTGGTGAACCGGGCACACAGCTGACCATGCGTACGTTCCATACAGGCGGTATTGCATCAGGTGATGACATCACACAAGGTTTGCCGCGTGTTGAAGAGCTTTTTGAAGCAAGAAAACCGAAAGGGCAGGCAATTATATCAGAGCTTGGCGGTGTTGTAAAAGTAGAGGAAACGAGCAAGCGTAAACGTGAAATAACTGTCACATCCGCAGATGGTGAAGCTGTGACCTATGCTATGCCGCTCAGCGCACCGCTGGTGGTCAGCACGGGTGATTCCATTGAAGCAGGTGATCTGCTCACTGACGGTTCAGTTAATCCGCATGACATTATGCGGGTTAAAGGTGTTCGAGGTGTTCAGAAATACATTATCCATGAAGTGTTAAAAGTATATAAAAACAATGGTGTTGAGATCAACGATAAGCATGTTGAGATCATTACCCGGCAGATGATGCGTAAAATCCGTATTGATGATCCGGGTGATACCGATCTGATGACGGGCAGCCTGGTGGATATGTTTGATTTTGAAAATGAGAACGACAGAGCGATATCAGCAGGTGAGACACCTGCCAGCGGCAAACGCGTTCTGCTTGGTATCACAAAAGCATCGCTGGCAACAGACTCTTTCCTGTCGGCTGCTTCATTCCAGGAAACCACACGTGTTCTTACTGATGCAGCTGTCAAAGGTAAAATCGATCCGCTGATCGGCCTCAAGGAAAATGTTATTATAGGCAAATTGATACCGGCAGGTACAGGCATGGCACGTTACCGAAATATTACACCCGTACCGGTTGTTGAACAAAATCGTGAACTGATAGATCAGTCACGATCACAGGAACACTGACACTGTTTCGACAGTTAGATTCTAAGCACAAACGCTTTGCAGGGCTATCTCAAACATGACATGTTGAGATAGCCCTGTTTCTATATGATCAGGGCGCCGGGGATACAGGCGTTGGCAGGAGCGGCGACACCAGGCCTGCCATGATAATATCGCAGCAAGCGTTTCAGTCCGTTTATCTGATCCGCTGATCTGCAGATAAAAACGATCGGCAAGGTTATCATTGACTGCGCCTCCTCGAGCGCATCTGTCCAGTTTGAAAATTCGCCCGGCGGCAGTTTTGATAAATCAGGTAATTCAACTAGATACAAGGATGCTTCACTTTCATCAACATCAAGCAGATCGTCCAATAAGCTATCTGGGTCATGAATGACAATCTTGTCCGCCTGATTGACCAAATGCTTGTCTGCAGTTAAGGAAAAACGACCGGAGCTGATCATGGAAGGGAGTTCTGCAGGGCGGGCTGATTGCCTGGCCTGTCTTCCGGAAATACTTTGGCTGAGCGCGGCAACATGATCAGGTGTCGTTCCGCAGCAGCCGCCAGTGAGCCTGATACCCATATCAGCCAGCCTGGACATATGCTGAGCGAAACGATCCGGCTGCATAGGGAAAATGGTCTGGTTTCCTTCTTGCCTCGGCAGACCTGCGTTTGGTTTCGCCAGCAGCGGGACCGGGCTGATTGTCGTCAGGGGCTGAAGCCATTCACCAAGCTTTTCAGGGCCGTGTGAGCAGTTAAGACCAAAAGCCTGGATGCGCATACTTGCCAATGAAAGCAGACAATCAGTCAGACTGTTTCCAGACATCGTTTTACCATGGTGCTCAAGTGTCATTGAAACAATAATCGGCAGATCACACAGATCGCGAATCGCGAGCACAGCGGCTCTCGTCTGAGCCAGATCATACATGGTTTCTATGACAAACAAGTCAACACCGGCGCGCAGCAGACTGGCGGCCTGCTCCTGATATATTGCCGTCAGCTGATCGAAAGTGAGCGTGCCGGCAGGTGCCAGAAAAGCACCGGTCGGTGCGAGATTACCGGCTGCATATACGCGTTGCCTGTCAGGATGATTGTGGTTCCATCGATCGCGCACTCGACAGCTGATCGCCGCCAGTTTTTCATTAAATTCAGGCACGTCTTTTTCAGAGACGCCGTGCTGCTTCAGTTTCAGTCGATTGGCACCAAAAGTAAAAGCATATATAATATGACTGCCTGAGTGACAATATGATTCCTGAAGCGCTGTCAGAATATGCGGGTTTTCAAGCACCCACTTTTCTGGGCACATACCACTTGGGAGACCTTGGCTTTGCAGCCATGTGCCTGTTGCGCCGTCCAGAATAATCGGGCTTTCGGAAAGCTTGTTAAATTCATCAATCGTCATGTATAAGGCCTCCTGAGATATTAATTTAATCAGACACTTTTAATAATGCCTGTACACAAATATGTCAAATTAAGAACACGATTTAAGTATATCATGAAGTATGTTTAAGATCATGCGTATACTCATATTTAGTAAGTGTGTGAAACTGAGTGATAATAATCGTGTAAAATATATTTCTAAGCTGCAGTTTAAGGACGGTGAGATATCATGACAAATAACTTGAGAAACAGAAAAAAACGGAATATAAGACGCAGCCTGGCGGCAATCACTTTGCTTGCTGTGATGATTGGTCTTTTTCTATATAACTATCTAAGTGCAGATGATCAAGTCAGTGTGCGCACTTCATTTCTGGAATCTGGTGATATCAGCAGTTACTATTATGCAACTGCGGAGATCAAGCCTGGCGCTGTTACGGAGCATTCTGCAGATGTTATACAAAAAGTAACGCAGGTTCTGGTTGAACCCTACCAGCAAGTACAGGCCGGAGAAATTCTGGCAGTGCTCGATCAGCAGGAACTGGAAGAGCAGTACGAAAAAGCGCGTGAAGCAAGACGAAATATAGAAGCATCGCTGGCAGAGGCAGATGAAGAACAGCAGGCGCGTCTCGACGCGGCAGATCAGGCGAGACGTGACCTTGAAAATGAAATCAGCAGACTATCATCGAGCTTGTCCGCTGCAGTAAGCCAGCTGACACGTCTTGCTGCTGCAGAGCCAGCCAGTGTGCAGATCGCACCTGACCTGGAGGAAAGAATCGCACAGATTATTGTCAGTGCAGAACCTGAGACAATCGAGCAGGATATTGAAAATCTGCTTGCAGCGTTCAGGCAGGCTGCCGTGATTGTAGAAAATCCTGTGTATACGACAACACTCAGCCAGCTTGAAAAAGAACTGCAAAGCGCCAGTGAGTCGGCAGGTCAAGTTCTGAGCGGATTGGCGACCACGACCCTTGCCGGATCATTTGCTTTGCCGGATGATCTGGCTGACCAGTTTGGTATGCTTGCCGGACTGGGCGCAATGCTGCAAGATCCTCTGGAGCAAGCCGTTGCTCAGGAAGAAGCCGCCAGAAACCAGCTGGAAAAATCAAAACCTAACATATATGCAAAGTCAGCCGGCATCATCGCACACATTAATGTCAGTCCCGGTGACTATACAGGCAATGCGCCAATTGCTGCACAGTCAGGACTTGAATCTATCCTGGGAGGCTCATTGAGCGCTTTGCCGCAGCAACCCGCTTCTGCATTTACAATTTATGACAACACCAGACCGCAGGCGATTTTCTTTGTGGGTCGATTTGATGCGAACAGAATTGAGTCAGGCATGCCG
>SLHU01000024.1 GCA_007135995.1 Clostridiales bacterium
TAATTCAAAATGGCACCCAGCATATCAATGGTCAGATTAGGCGGCGTCATGAAGATTTGCAGTCTTGTTGTTTCAGAAATAGCACTGATATACGAGCCAACCACAATGTTGCCTATTTCAGTCAGCGCTGAATAATCCATATCGTTGAGGGCGTCAAACCGGTCTATCTCCTTATTCAGCATGATGCTGAGCAGCTGGTGAACCAACTGTTTGTCGATGATATAAAGCACGCTGCCGCGCATATCACCATGCATGTTAAAGACAATGCCCACCACTTCGCTTTCAGGATCGCCAAAAAAAGTAAACAGGGCTTCGACCGGCAGTATCCGCAGTTTTGGCACATCCATTGTAATGGTGTGTGACAGCATTTCCGCAAGGGCTGTTGCTGCGTGGCCTGCACCAATGCTGGCAATCTCACGCAGCACGTCTTTTTCCTTTTCATTCATCCTGTCCGCATCATAGTGGTCATTATTATCTGGCGAAGCGTCTTGATAATCGTTTGTCATAAATCCTCCCTGCAACTTGTCAGGTGCTTCAGTTCAAGAAAAAGGCGTTAGCTGAGAATCGAATGGTTAATCAGACTGGCCGCCTGTCCGGGTTCAGGATGCAGCTCAAAGATAATCAGCTCGTTGTCACCTTTCTTCAGGAGTGAAGACGGCAGATACAACGTGTGCTGCGGTCCGATGGACCAGTAGCGGCCCAGGTTAAAGCCGTTGATGAAGACAACCCCTTTTTCCAGTTGACGGCAATCAACATATGTGTCGGCAGGGGCTGCGACATAAAAAGAAGCCCGATAAAAACAAGGCATACCTGATATGTTCTGATTGCCGGTGTCTGCAGGCCGCAACGTATCATTAACAGATGTCTGGTAAGGTGAAAAGCGCAGCTGGTGCAGGTGATCGAGCGGCAGGGGATAGACTGTCCAGTCATATAAGTGCTGATAATCAAGTCTGACATATCCGCTGAGTCCTTTTTGGTCAAACAATCTGGGACCGTAATTGACACGACCCATATGTTCTACAAGAATCCTGATAGTTGATTTGCCACCAGGAAGCGTAACATCAAGACTTTCCTGATTCAACCTTCGCTCAACCGTACCCTGGAAGACATCGTTGATAAAGACAAGTGCACGGTCATGCATGTCGGGCATATGTAAGGTTATTAGCTCTTTCTTTGTCAGAACGGATGTTTCATATAAGATGAAACCATAATTCTGGCCAAAGGCTTCCATAGGCTCTGGTGTGGCTGACGAAACCCCTTTGCTGATGTGTGGCAGCTGCTGATTCAGCCATGCGATTTCTGAAAAATGAACATCACCGAAGCTGACAGCCTTTTCCGATACTGGTACATCCGGCAGAGGTTTTTCATGGTAAGCCGCCAGAATATTTCTGACGGCTACATATTTGGCGGTTGGATGGCCGGCCTCATCAAGGAGACTGTCATAATCGTAACTGGTGACAGTTGGCTGGTAGGCATCAGCATAATTGGCACCGCTGTAAAACCCAAAATTTGTGCCGCCGTGGAACATATAAAAATTTACTGAACCTCCTGCTTTGAGCATGTCATCTAAAACCCGTGCCACGTCTTTTGCCGGACGGGTGTGATGTTCTTCGCCCCAGTGGTCAAACCAGCCATTCCAGAATTCAGTACACATCAACGGGCCTTGCTTTTCATATTCACGTAGTTTTGCGAAAGACTCGGCGGCGCGCGAACCGAAATTAGCCGTCTTAAAGACGTCCGGCAATGTGCCGCCTTGAAGCATCCGGTCGGTTGGTCCATCGGAAGTCAGCAGCAGCACATCAATGCCATGATCTTCCATGCTCTTTTTCAAATATGAAAGATACATGTGATCATTGCCGTAGCTGCCGTACTCATTCTCAATCTGCATCGCAATAACTGGTCCGCCGCTGGTAGAAAGATAAGGCTTGAATCGAGGCAGAAGATCATCATAATAACGATCAACACAGCTAAGGTAGGCTTCGTTCATGCAGCGCAGGCGCATGCCGGGGATATTCAGCAGCCAGGCCGGCAGTCCGCCAAACTCCCACTCTGAACAGATATAAGGGGAAGGTCTGATGATTACCCAAAGACCCGCATCCTGCGCCAGTTCAATAAAATAAAAAAGATTTGCAATGCCTTCGTAGTCAAACTGTCCTGGTTTTGGTTCGTGAAGGTTCCAGGGAACATAAGTCTCGACGGTGTTAAACCCACAGGCCTTCAGCTTAGCCAGACGGTCAGGCCATGCATCAGGCATCACCCTGAAATAATGAATAGCACCCGACAAAACACGGAAAGGCTGATCACCAAGAAAAAACTGATGATTTCTAATTGAAAGGACACTGTCAGACATAAACCGTCCTCCGATCATGATTTAACTGCCATTTGGCTAACTGTTTAGATTGTATCATAACGAAGAACACGAGTGTAAAACAAACGGTGCCAGGCACGGGAAACAACCGGTGCCAGGCACGGAAACAAACGGTGCCAGGCACGGGAAACAACCGGTGCCAGGCACGGAAAACA
>SLHU01000244.1 GCA_007135995.1 Clostridiales bacterium
CATCGTTCTGCCGGTTTTGTGGATACAACACTCGCTGATTTTTATGAGTACGATCTGCTCGACTGGGGTTTCGAGATGACACAGGTTTTTCCTTTTCATGACAGAGATCAGCTTGAAAAAAGCTATCAGGGAATTGTCAGCCAGACTGATGATGAAATCATTGTTTATACCGTCATTGAGGAAACTGTTATTTATGACGCATATCCGCTATACAGCATTTTGGTGCTGGAAAATGGCAGGTGGATCATTGACGATTTTTACACAGTCAGTTCAGACTGACGCTGAGATGTTCCCTGCAGCATCCTTGTAAAGATTTGGCCGAAGGGAACAACGAGGACAGGAGGCAAAACAATGTCAAACGAAAAGCAAGAGAGCATGCAGGGATCAGATCAGCCGGTAATGAATCAGCCAAATACAAGTAACGATGAAAGAAACATACCGGAAGACAGCCGCCAAGCGTCTGCTTCACAAAGTGAACAGGGCAAATCAGCCCAGGGCAAATCAGCCCATAAAGGTCTGGTGTTGAAATTAATCGTGCTGATCGTCTTTATTGGCATGGTCATCGTTAACGCGCTTGCCAGCCTGCTGCCGCTCAACGGCATGGATACAGGCGCGATCTCCGATTCATATCCAGATCTCTTTGCGCCTGCCGGTGTTACCTTCGCAATATGGGGTCTGATCTATTTTCTGCTGCTGATCTTCACGGTTTTTCAGTTTTTCCCGGCGGAAAACCAGCCGGCAGCATCGAGGCTGAAAAGAGTCCAGATTTTTTTCATTATATCTTCCCTAGCCAATATCGCCTGGATTTTTGCCTGGCACTGGCAGCAGATTGGATTGTCACTGATCTTCATGATTGTTATCCTGCTATGCCTGATTCTGACTGACCGGCAGGTGTCTAAGCAGCCGCTGACAATAAAAGAAAGGCTGTGCCTGAAGCTGCCTTTCAGCATTTATTTTGGCTGGATATCCGTTGCGACAGTTGCCAACGTGACCACTTTTCTGGTCAGTATCGACTGGAACGGATTTGGGCTGCCGGAAGGCCTCTTAACCTCGGCGGTGCTGATTGTTGCCACCATCATCGCGCTTTTGGTTGTCACAACACGCATGAACTGGGCATATGGCGCCGTTTTTGTCTGGGCCTACGCGGGCATTATCATTAAGCACCTTGATGCAGCGGCGGGATTTGGTTCGCAATACATTGAAGTGATTATCACCGCCAGTGTTTGTCTTGGACTGATAGCGGCCGCGTCATTGCTGGCGCTTTTTGGCCGCAAGCTTAAACTGTCACCCAGACCCGGCGCAGATCAGCCGCGGGCTGAAAGTAATCACTGACCGCAGAGGCAAGGACTGGCAATAACAGCCAAACTGGCAACAACAGCAAAAAGAGCTTTCACCATGCCGCTGCAGGCGTGGTGCTTGAGCAGATGTATCATTAAGCCTGGCTGATTTCATCATCAGCCCTCTCACAGCGTGAGTTTTGTAGCAGTTAAGGTGTGTCATGAGAAGAAAAAAAGGCAAACCCCTCCTCAGTGCGATCATGCTTAGTCATCTGACAGCTACATTTTTGGCGGTGTCAGTCAGTGCCTATTTTCTTGTTTCCTATGGTCTTAATTTATTCGCAGCCAATGAGCATAACAAAAGCCGGCTGGTTGCCGATCTCATCGCATCTGAAGTTGAGCGTTGCTGTCAGGAACAGGGTGATGACCTTGATCTTGATCATGTAAATCAATGTATTTTATCGCTTCATCAGGGCATAGACAAAAACTTTAATATACTGGTCACCAATGCGCAGGGCGTGACACTCACCAGTGTTTTGTCAACCATGGACGCACCGGAACAAAGGGTTCCTGGATTCGAATATGTAAAAAACGGAACGTTGAACATTACCCCTGCATTGTCAACGGTGTTCAACAGCCAGCCGACGCTGATGGCATACAGTGAAGTCGCATTTTCGGGCTGGTATGTCATATTATATGATGACAGACCGGCCTACCATCAGGTTACTGTGCTGTTGATTTCAGCACTGCTTTTTATTTTTGTCATCTACCTGCTTTTTACTTTGCTCGGAGGAACGCTGCGGCAAAGAAAGATCAGCCGTTCAATAGATCGGCTGATCTGGCAGACAAAACAGCTTTCAGAAGGACATCACGCCCAGCCGCTTGGTTCCCAGCCGTATCGTGAGCTGACACAGCTGGCCGAAAGTTTTGATCAGCTGAACCTTCAACTTCAGGAAAGAAATGCAATGCTTGAAAATCTGGCGTATACCGACAGTCTGACCAGCCTTGCCAACCGAAGTCAGCTGATGCAGTATTTATTCGATCGGATTCAGCAGGCACCGGACGAAGCGTTCGCTGTTATCTATATGGACCTGGATGATTTTAAACGAATCAATGACAGCTTCGGTCATCCGTTTGGTGATAAGCTTCTGATTGAAATCAGTCACAGGCTGACAACGCTCAATCCAACCTTTCAGTTAATCTCACGCATTGGCGGTGATGAATTTGTGCTGATTGTTTCGCCGCTTAAACCAGAAAAACCGCTGCAGGAACGGCTCAGTCAGCTGTTTGATTCATTACTGGAACCGTATCTTTGTGATAACAAGCCGGTTCGGACTGCTTTCAGTATGGGAATCGCTTTATATCCACAAGACGGTGAGAACGCGTTTGAACTGCTCAAATGTTCTGATATCGCCTTATATGCAGCAAAGAACGCCGGCAAATCAACCTGGCGGTTTTTCGACCATCAGATGCGGGTTGACCTGGACAGGCAAATGTATCTTGAAGAAGCAATTGCCTCTGTCGTTGAACATGATGAGCTTCAGCTAAACTACCAGGTTCAGCTGTTTACCGACACCATGACCATACGCGGATTCGAAGCGCTGATCCGCTGGAACAGCCCGAAACTTGGCTATGTTTCCGCACTCGAACTGATTGGTGTCGCTGAAGGCAATGGGCAGATTATCCAGATTGGTCAGTGGATTTTACGTCAGTCGTGTCTAATGATCATGCGCATCAATCAGGCATTTAATCAGCGTCTGATCATATGTGTCAATGTCTCACCTGTAGAACTAAGACACCCTGATTATGTTAAAAATCTGAAAGCAGTGCTGGCGGAAACAGGTCTTGATCCCCACCTGCTTGAACTCGAGATCACTGAACAGGTCATGATCGACTCAGGCTATCTTGTGATTGACGTGCTTAATGATATCAAAGATCTTGGCGTTGGACTGGCGCTGGACGATTTCGGCACAGGTTTTTCATCACTTGCTTATCTGCAAAACCTTCCGGTTCAGACCATAAAGATCGATCAGTCTTTTGTTGCTGATCTTCAAGAAGATTGCCGCAACTGGAAAATGCTTGAATCAATTATGCATCTCGCTCAAAAGCTTCAGCTGTTCTCTATCGCAGAGGGTATAGAAAATGAATCTCAGATGAAGCTTCTTGCGTCTCTTGACTGCTCCTGCCTCCAGGGCTATTATGTGTGCCGTCCGCTGCCTGAACAACAGCTTGTTCGCGTACTCGAAGCACAGCTGAAAAAACAGATTCAGTGAGACGCTTTGCTCAGTGCCCGCATCAATGCCTGATCACTTAGAAAGCCGGCAATCCATCAGTATCTTGCACAATGAGACAAATCTGATTCATTGTTTGTTCATCAGATTCTTGCAGGATATCCATTAAATCTATGATATAATAATGTAAGTAACGAGCAAACACTGACGGATACTCATGACTGCTTGTTCTTAACATTACAATGGATACATTAGTGAAGAGACAAAAGGAGGTACATTATAATGTTCAGGGAAATTAAAGAAGCCTTAGATGGCACAAACAAGAAAAAAGCTCGTAAAAAGGTGGCGGCCGGACTTACTTTCGGCGCTTTGATAGGTGCTGTTTCCGGTTTATTATTCGCTCCGAAATCCGGCAAGGAAACACGGGCCGATATCAAAACAGGAGCAGAAATTGGTGCAGAAAAAGCACGGGAAGCTGCACATAAAGCGGCAGACATTACAAAAGAAAAAGTGAACGAAGCTAAATGCAAAGCTGAAGAGCTTAAAAAAAGCGTCAGAAAATCCAAGGATATCGCTCAGGATGCGGCTGCGGATATAACCGAAGAAATGACCGAAGACACTGAAGAAAAGTAAGCCTGTAATGGCAGAAATGAGGCGAGACGATGCAAATCAACGTTGATCTCATGGAACTGCTTCTGGCTTTACTGGTTTTAGTCGGTATTGTTTTTGGTGTATTTCTAATTGTGTTTCTGGCAAGACTTATCCAGACAATGAAGAATATATCAAGGCTTACAGCAGAGATTCATGATCCGGTTACACAAACAGTAGATCAGCTGCCTGATCTGATGAAAAAGATTGACAGTATCGTGGAAGATGTAGATTCAATTACAGATTCTGCTAATATGAATGTGCCTGGCATTCTGGACGATGCGAAAACAATGACCGGCACAGTTCGATCCGGCGTGGAAGCTGTTGGTTCAGCTGCTGAGAGTGTCAGTGATGGTGTTTCCTCGGTTTTCGGGAAAGCAAAAGATAAGGCTGAAAGCTTGACATCCATTCTTGAAGTGGTTGGACAGGTGATGTCGATCATTGGTGTTTTCACTCATCGTGAGAAGAAAAAGAAAAAGAAGCCCTTTGGCCGCAATTAAGCATAAGCGATCACCCTGATGCTGATGCTTGATGACGGACAGCAAACCCATTTAAAAAATAAATATTTAATTTGAGCGATCTTTCTCAGGAAAGGTCGCTTTTTTGTTTTACTGCCGGCTGCACTGCACGATCTATATGCTTAAAATCAAACGGGCAAAAAGAAAGTAGACAACGAGTGAGCCTGCGTCAACAATGGTTGTTATAACAGGTGCAGCCATAATCGCCGGATCAATTTTAATTTTCTGTGCAACGATTGGCAGCATGCATCCAACCAGCTTGGCCATGATGACTGTGGCATATAAGCTCAGGCCGACAGTTAAAGCCAGAACAAAAGACTGATTCACGAGCGCAATTCTGGCAATATTGAATACAGCAAGAACGGCGCCTACCATGACGGCGACTCTTATTTCTTTCCAGATAATTCTGAGTAAATCGCGTGGTTTAATCTGATCAAGCGCCATGCCCCGAATAACCAAAGTAGCAGCCTGCGAACCACTATTGCCGCCTGTGTCCATCAGCATGGGAATAAAGGCAACCAGCGCCGGCAAAACAGCCAATGCATCTTCATAATGCGTAATAATCGATCCTGTTAAAATGGCTGAAACCATCAAAACAAGCAGCCACGGAATGCGGCGTCTGGCATGGACAAAAACACCTGTGTCAAGATAAGGCAAATCTGACGGGAGCATCGCTGCCATTTTCTCAAAGTCTTCTGTATTTTCCTCCTGTATAACATCGAGCGCATCATCAACCGTAATAATACCCACCAGCCGCAGTTCATTATCTACAACAGGTATCGTCAGCAGATCATAACGATCGAACAGACGACCGATGACTTCCTGATCGTCATGTGTTTTCACATAAACAAACTGAGTGTCCATAACGGCTTCAATAAGATCATCCGGGTCAGACAACAGCAGTGTCCGTACAGAAACAACGCCATACAGCTTGCGAAAATCATCTGTTACATAGCACGTATACACAGTCTCTTTATCAATGCCAGTCTGGCGGATATGTTCAAACGACTGTTCAACAGTCATGTCTTTGCGCAAGTCAACAAACTCAATGGTCATGATGCTGCCGGCGGAATCATCAGGATACTGCAGAAAATGATTAATCAGAACCCTGGTTTCTTTATCAGCACTCATCAGCAGCCGTTTAACAACATTGGCCGGCATTTCTTCAATCATATCAACGGTGTCGTCAAGAAAAAGCTCGTCCATGATTTCAGCCAGTTCACGATCTGTGATAGAGTCAATCACTGACTTTTGAAAATCTCTCGAAAGATACGCAAAGACATCCGCTGCAACATCTTTTGGTAAAACCCTGAAGACCTTTACCAGATCATGCTGGTCAAGCGCTTCAAGTCCTTCTGCTATGTCATATGTTTGCAGATCTGCCAGTCTGTCACGTGCTTCCTGTATTTTTTTGTTGTTGATCAGGTATAAAATATCGCTGAGCATAGGGCACCTCTTGTCGCTGACGTATCAGATTCGTTTTATATCCGGCTAACCCGCTAAATATTGAAAATAAGCCTGGCAAACATGAAAAATGTGATGAGTGATCCTGCGTCCACCAGCGTTGTAATAACAGGGGCCGCCATAATGGCAGGATCCATTTTCATTTTTTGAGCAGCCAATGGCAAAAGACATCCGATCAGCTTAGATAAAACAACGGTAACCATCATACTTAAAGCGACTGTCAAAGCAAGCAGGACTGACCCATTTATGAGCGCGATCCGGATGAAATTAATGATTGCCAGAATCGCACCCACAATCAGCGAGACACGCATTTCTTTCCAGACGATTCTGAGCACATCACCTGGCACAACCTGTCCCAGGGCAAGTCCGCGTATAACGAGTGTCGCAGCTTGTGACCCGCTGTTGCCGCCAGTGCCCATCATCATTGGGATAAAGGCGTAAAGAGCAGTCATCGCTGCAAGCGATTCCTCAAAAAAATCAATAATGGCACCCGCGAAAATCGCCGAAACCATCAATAATAAGAGCCAAGGAATGCGTCGTCTGGCATGAATAACCGGGTTTGTCTCAAGGTAAGGAATGTCAGAGGGCAGCATGGCGGCCATCTTCACAAAATCCTCTGTACTTTCTTCCTGAATAACATCCAGTGCGTCATCAATCGTGATAATACCCACCAGCCGCATCTCATTATCAACGACGGGAATTGACAGCAGATCATATCGGTCAAATAATCTGGCTATTTCTTCCTGATCATCCAGCGTTCTGACAAAAACAAACTGAGTGTCCATGATATCAGCAATCCGGTCCCCGGGTGCGGAGAGCAAGAGTGTTCGCACCGATACAACACCATGCAGATTACGATAATCGTCTGTCACATAACAGGTGTAAACGGTCTCTTTATCGACACCTGTCTGACGGATATGCGTAAAAGCCTCACGGACAGTCATATCCTCTCGTAAATCAACAAACTCAATGGTCATGATGGTGCCGGCAGAATCATCTGGATACTGCAGAAAGTGATTAATCAGCAAACGGGTTTCTTTGTCAGCGTTCAAAAGCAGCCGCTTCACCACGTTAGCCGGCATTTCGTCGATCATATCGACCGTATCATCCAAAAAGAGATCATCCATAATCTCGGCCAGTTCGAGGTCGGTGATCGAATCGATAATCCTTTTCTGCAGGTCACGGGACAGGTAAGAAAACACATCTGCCGCATTATCTTTTGGCAGCATACGAAAAACCTTGACCAGCTCATGCTGCTCAAGTTCAAGCATCTCCAGGCTCTCAGCCAGATCAACCGTATTGATATCAGCTAGTAAAGAGCGTGCCTCATGGTATTTTTTTTCATAAAAAAGCTTGAGTACTTCCTGAATCATTGCCGTTCCCCCAAAATAAAGGCGGACAACGATTCATCAAAGAGCTGCTGACCACCTTATGTTCTTAGTTGTTGTTGTCTACTGCTGCTGTCAGCGTCCATCAGACACGCTCCCTTTCACAAATATAAAATGCGGGATTTCAAAATCTCCCAAAACAACGAGCTCAATAACTCGTCTGACTAGATTATAACGAAGCAAACCACGTCCGGTCAATCGTCAATTATATTTTATTTCTCACTTATTCTATCACATACGTCATCGTTTTCGAAAGATGACAAGCAAGAGACCGTCAAATCGAATCTTCTTTTAATGATGCATCAGTGTCTTTACGGAACCAACGCAAGAAAGCCACATAATCCATTGGCGAAGATGAGTTGTCTAATCCAGAATGTATCTGCTGTTTTCCTGTCTATGACCAAAAACTGCTGAAAAACTGACAAGAATGTGCGAAAGGCTGATCAGCCTGGCAGCCAGTCAATGTCATCAGGACGTATAATAAGCATAAACCGCATCAGCAACCCCGCGCGCGATTTTTTCCTGTCCTTGTCTGCTCATTATAATCCCGCGGTCCCGCTCATTCGTGATAAAGCCCATTTCAAGCAAAATACTGGTCATATTCATTTCACGCAGCAAAGCGAAATTCGCTTCAAGCAGATCCGATTCACCTCTAAACTTCAGTTCGGGGATCTTCTCCAGGATATGATCACGAACCAGCTGTGCCAGGCGCAGGCGATCTTCATCCGGATACATGGAATACGCGGGCGGATTATTGTCCGGATCCTGATACATCACTGAGCTGTGTTCTTGCTGATACGCGTGTTCGCCCGTCTGGTAAAAAACCTGAAGCCCGCCCACACTTAAATCTTCCAGTGCATTACAATGGACAGAGATAAATAAGACATCCGGATACTGGGCCAGAACATCCATCAGCAGTCTCATATCTTCATTGGTGCCAATTCCCAGCATAGGACCTCTGCCGCCGCTGCTTGCAAAATCACTGTTAATCTCAATCATCTCTTCGAGCTGAGGCCTGATATGAGCCAGTGCATCCGGCTTATATCCATGATAGGGCAGCAGAGACATAAAATCATCCAGAAGGTACTGGCTGGTCAGTGCGATCCGGGCGTAAATGGACAGCCAGATATCCTCTTCGCGCAGCATATGAACCGTCGCGCCCATCTCTTCCAGGTAGTCTCTGATCAGAAGACTAACCTCCAGCACAATTTCTTTTTCCACGTAGTCCGGGCTGGCAACGCCGATCGGATATTGCGCACCGCCATCCTGTCCGCCATGCCCGGGATCCAGGATAATCGTAATCCCTTCCAGCGGATTTTCGCCAGTCACATTGCGATACACGTCAAGGTCAGGCTTTCTTACGACTGGAATCGATAAAACTTCCGGCCAGCGCTTGAGGCCTGTCCCGATGTCCGGCATTTCCGGCGGCGGATCATACATAGAAACAGGCAGCTGCACCTGATGCAGCGCCGTCGTCGGCTCTGTGTGTTCTGTTTCCTGACTATCTTCGCCATTCTCAGAATCATGTGGTTTACTCATGATAACCTGACCGTCATCATCTTTATTCTGGCCTTGCACGGAAGAATTCTGTTGTGTCTGTCCAGCGGTCTGGTCAGGAGAATCGTCCTGCCCTGACGTATAGCGCGTATAAAACGATGCTGTGACAATTAATAGAGCAATAACCATAAAAATACTGATCAATAGCTTGATCGAGCGGTTGTTCATTGAGCCGGATCCTCCCTGTGATAGAACATGACAGTGATCATCATGGAATCGTGATGATCACGTCACGATTGCTTTATGGCAAAAAAACATTCACTTCTTATTTAAAGCTTCATAAAGTGTCTGCAGCAGTTCACGCTTCTTATCACCACTATGTTCCCAGTACATAATACCTAATAATCCCTGCTCTTTAATATAAGCAGATTTATGCTTAAGCGATTCAGGATCATCATAACTGATAAACTCACGTCCGTTAAACAGGTAGGGTGCTTTTGCCTCATCATCCCAGTACCGGATAAAACCATTCTGATTAATATAGTTTTCAACCAGATCGCTGTATCGTGCACCATAACCGCCAAACGAGCTGGTCATCTGATACAGGCCGTGATTATGATCAGGCACATCGTTCCACTTTCTGGAATAGAATGCTGAGCCAATCACGATTTTTTCTTTTGGCACACCTGCCTTGGCAAAAATCCGGACAGAAGCGTCAACACTTATACGGAAAAGATCTCCGGTACCTGTATAAAGACCAGTATGGTGGCCTGTCAATGTCTGAAAGCCGCCACGCATATCATAGGTCATCAGCTGCACATAATCCAG
>SLHU01000108.1 GCA_007135995.1 Clostridiales bacterium
CAATGGACAAAAAACTGGAAAGCATGCTCAAGAATGCCGGTAAAAGAAGCAAACGATCTATTCCTCAAAAAGATATATCAGCAATATTCGGCCTGTGACTGTCTCATTCCTTTTGCGGCTTCCGCTCCGGTACGTGGTACGCTTTCGGAAGAGGTGCTGTATCTTTAAGGTGCTCAAAGTGTTACTATTTTACAGAATGCAGATACATTGCTGAAAAGTAAAATTTTTGACTGCAGAACCGGGTTAATACAATGAAACGAATGAGCTACACATCTTTAGATCAGCGTTTATACGCAGATTGTTTGCCGCGTAAACCTGAACAGGCGGAAATGGTTATTTATAATAAAAGGTTGGGAGATAAACTTGGCATTGATCGTTTATACGAATCGCTTTCAGAGCTTACAGCGGTTTTTTCCGGTCAAATGCCTTTTGAGGACACAGCCCCGATTGCCCAGGCCTATGGCGGTCATCAGTTCGGTTATTTTACAATCCTTGGCGATGGAAGAGCGCATCTGATCGGTGAGATCAAGATGCCAGACGGGCAAATTGCGGATTGTATGCTTAAAGGCAGTGGTGAAACACCCTACTCCAGAAACGGGGACGGGTTAGCTGCCCTTGGTCCCATGCTGCGCGAATATATCATCAGTGAAGCAATGGATGCCCTTTTAATACCCACATCCAGAAGTCTTGCTGTAGTTGCTACAAAAGAGACAGTTTATCGGGAGAAGCCCGTGAACGGGGCAATTTTGACCCGAATTGCAGCGAGCCATATCAGAGTCGGGACCTTTCAATATGCTGCAATTCTGCAAGATACAGATGTCCTTAAGGGTTTGGCCGACTATAGTATCAATCGGCATTATCAAAGTGAAACTGAACAAGCAGATGTGTATAAGGAATCGAAATACCTGACCTTTTTCAGAGCCGTACTGAACAGACAGGCAAAGCTTATTACCAGATGGCTGGCTGTTGGCTTTATCCATGGCGTTATGAATACGGATAACATGGCAATAAGCGGAGAGACGATTGATTATGGTCCTTGCGCTTTTATGAATACATATAATCCTAAAACAGTTTTCAGCTCCATTGATACCCGGGGACGCTACGCCTATGATAATCAGTCCTATATTGCCAAATGGAATCTTGCCAGGTTAGGTGAAACACTTCTGCCAATTATTGATGATGATCAAAATAAAGCAGTAGAAGGGGTGAACCGTGTATTGGCAGAATTTGATTTGGTTTTTGCGCAAGCCTATGCAAAAGAAATGGGCGCAAAACTTGGATTTGGTGAACCACATGAAGACGATGACCAGCTGATATCAAAACTATTCCATTGGATGGAGCAATATCAGGCTGACTTTACTGACACCTTTAGAGATTTGTCTTTAGGTGAAGTCAATAAACTGCCCTTTTATCAAAACTCAGATTTTGAAGCTTGGCATGCCCAGGTGATGCAGCGTCAGATGCAATCTCATACCAGCCGATTCCAGGTTGAAAAAGCTATGAGATCAGTAAACCCGGCATTTATTCCCAGAAATCATCTGGTGGAAGAGGCTTTATTGTTTGCTGCAGAAAAAAACGAAATGGACAATTTCCATAAGCTGCTAAAACTAGTTTTAAATCCTTTTGCTTATACAAACGAGCAATTGGCGTATAGACCACCCGCTGAGGGCTACGATGAAAACTATAAAACTTATTGCGGGACCTAAGCTTGAAACATCACCTTTATGCAAACCACTTTCACAGCTGTAATCAAACCAAGAGCGACAACGTCAACTCAGCACCATGCTTTATATGTCAAGGCATATAGCAGGTTTTGTCTGATCTGACTTATTCTCAGATGAAAGTCGTTTCAACGCATGCAGCACATGGTCTCCGCTCATTCTTTAACTGCCGCAAACAAGAAAAAATCCGGCTCTGTGCAAAGCAAAAATGTAAGATGGACTGCTTGCATCAGTTAAAACGGCAGCTTCAGCCCAAACTCAGAGGCAGCGTTCTCAAGCACGGCCTTATGGCTGTCATCAACCGGAATACCGGATTCCTGCCAATCTTGTTCGCGCGTTGATTCCAAAACGCCTGGCAGCGTCGCTTTGTCGTATCCGGGCATCGGCTGCATCTGGCCTGTCATTTTCACATATGCATCCATCTGCTTTTTGAAATCTGCCAGAGGTAAAAACTGATTAACATCGAGCGCAATGATCAGGCTGCCCTGATGAGCGCCCTTATATTGCCGCGATGCCTCTTTTTCATCTAACGGCACACCAGCCAGAAAACCGCCCAGCGCCTGGCACATAAAACCCAGGCCCATGCTGCGGAAAACCAGACCGGGTGCTAAACTGAACAGCTCCGGCACATGCGGTGACTCCGCATATAAATCGTGCATGGCACCAAAATCGAGAATCATCGGAAACTCCTGACCGGCTGGTACGGCAAAGGACATCGGTGAACCGCCTGCTGCCCGCATAATCGATTGTTCCGGTGTTAATTCGAGCTGATGGCCAGATGTCACATAGCCGATCAGGTCGTTTTCCGCCAGCAGGCGAGCATAAATACCCGCCGCTCCGATATGGCCGTGGTTGCGGGTCACAGCTGCAGCGATACCATTCTCCCGGCATTTATCGATGATTGACTCGGCTCCTTTTTGGGCAGCAAAATAGCCAAGCCCCCCGTCACCATCAATCATAATCGTAGAGGCGGCTTCATTGGCCGTGAAAACATGCGGGTCCGGGTTAATCAGGCGATCTCTCATAATCCTGGCATAAGTCGCGATTTGCTGGGTTCCATGACTGAAAACACCGCGCAGATCATTTTTGACCAGGAGGTCTGAAAGAAAATCTGCTTTTTCAATTGGCATGCCAGCTTTCTGTGCGAGCGTGCTCACAAAACTTCTCATAACATCCGCTTTGACTCTGATATGGTTTCTATCGACAATATTCATCTGGATATCCCCCTATATTGCTGTGGTTGGTGAACCCTCCCCGCATGCAGCCTGGAAGGGGTGTGCGCATGATTGATTTTTTCAATGACAGGCCGTCATAATCAACATACTGGTTTTGCCCTCCGAAGCAATCCATCTGCATGACGATCACGCGCTGTTCATAAAGGCATTGACAGGATTTGATCCTGACACATTGATCTTCAGACATTCCCCGGCTTAACACGACTAATCAATGAGCCAAGATAGCGTGATTTCATCTGACTGCTTGCCATAATCTGCTTGATCGGCGGCATTTTCAGAATGGCTCCCAGAACAGCAGCCATCGCCCGGTGGCTTAAATGCGCCTGGTTGTCAAAAATCAGATTTTGAAGCTTGCCCCGTTCAATCGCCATCATGACGATCCGATGAACACTGGTGACAGGCGTGACGATCTGCTGCGGCCGCCGCTTTAGCTTGATTGTCTGATCAACCGGGCAGGCACGTACACAGACTGCGCAGCCCAGACACACACGTTCATCGAGACGCGCAATTTTACGGTCGGGTTTTTGCGGATCATTGGCAGATACCAGGCCAAGCGCTTCAACTGGACACACCTTCACACATCGGCCGCAGCCCGTACAGGCATGACTGCTGATATCTGGCAGGTACTGGGTGGTTTCAACCGGGTTCAGCAAACCAAATTTCCTTGCCGCAATCAGCGCTTCACAGCAGCAGCCGCAGCAATTGCAGATAAAACTTGGCTGACGCTGCACATTCTCACCAAACTGAACAAGATGATGCTCATACGCAAGGTCAAGCAGATCCAGACATTCTGACAGCTCAACCCTGCGGGCATATCCATGACGGATCAGCGTGTCTGCGGTATTGCCAAATGTCATGCATATGTCCATAGGGGCCTGACATGTCCCTGTTGTATGAGAAGCTTTATGGCGGCAGTAACACATGCCAACCGCTATATCCTTTGCCTGACGCATGATCTCGCTGGCTTTTTCATAGTCAAGCACATGAAGCTGATTATCACGATCCAGCGCTTCTTCATTAACATAAGCCCTGCCGATCGGGGTGCCCTCTTTAAGCATCAGGTCACGGATGAAATCTTCTTCTGTTGTAATATACTGATAAAAAAGCTGGCTGAGCAACGGCTGGTCAATATCATCGCGAAGCCGCATCAGCGAAAACTCAAAAAACCCCGCCATCGGCGGCGGCAGCATGTATAAAGTCCCGCTGTCTGTTTCCATGTCGAGCAGCAGGCATCTTTCAGCCAGTTCGTTGAGCCTTTTCGCAGCTTCAGATGTTGACACGCGCCAGGACACCGCGGCTTTTTCGGCTTTGAAAGGCCGAATCGGGACCTGCGAAAGCCAATGCGCTTCCTTCTCCGATGCCAGCACACGCAGAATCTGAAAAAGAAGCTCAGTCGGCGGTGCACCCTGAGGAAACTGGTTCAGACGATCTGCCAGTTTTCTATATCCGTTTTTTGCTGTCTGATGAGCCATATGAATCACCTTTCATCTCTGATATAGTCACGCACCTTAATTATATATCGGTTTCTTAATCAGTTCAGCCCCCGCTGGATAAGTGAGGGGCACTGCTGAAAGATAAAGCAGCCAGTCCAGATAAAAACGCAGATTTGCGCATGTCGTTATCTGGCTCTGTTCAGCCAGGTGATACTGGCTTGAAGCACTGTTGCAAAAGATACCCATACAAGATAAGGGATATTCGCCAGTGATATCCAGAGGGCATAAGGATAAATTGCCAGCAATGCCCAGAACAGTGTGAGCAAAACAAGGACAATATCCAGAAACGCCAGAAAGTTACTTCTTAGTCGGAACTGCAAAGGCGTAAAGGCGATGTTGAAAATAATATTCAGCAGAAAGGGCAACAGCACAATCCATGGCAGGTCTGAACGCGCGAACAGATAAACCGCTGCGCCGTATGTGACGGCGATGATAATGTAAAGAACTGTCCATACCGGACCGAAAATCCAGGCAGGAGGCGCCCATGAAGGCTTAGTCAGCTGCTGATACCAGTGGTTCATCTTGGTTTGCTCCTGATACTGTTAAGTTGTGCTCTCATGCGCGGACAGCTCATAGTCGTTCATAAAGGGCACCAGAAGCGGGTCATCAACCATAGAATGAATGGCATCAACCATTAACCGCTCTTGTGTTTCTCTCAGATCAAAAAAGGAAATCATATGATGAAATGCCCTTTCTGGTATGAAATTGTGTTAAGTCATTTTAACACCAGGAGGACCAGAGTCGCAAGTTAAAGAATTCAGGAGGACCAGAGTTGCAAGTTAAAGAATTATTGAAGACGCGGTAGTGATGTATAATGACAACATAGATCAATCCATAATGTTCGTCACACCTTGGTTTTCATGCGGCAAAAAGTCAAAAAGCAGCTTGTGTGACAAACAGATAGGCAGGAGATCTATTTGCCGGCCGGTCTCATATCTGTCAGGCTGATCGGTCTCATCTTTGCAGATTGAAACTGATAATACGTTCAGTCTTGCGGCCGGAGGGTGATGCCTGACTCCTTGTGGCAACAGCAAGATGTTTGCCGGCGAGATGAATGGCTGGCGGGATCTGGCCAGCAAATCAGCCGTTCAGGCTGGAAAAGAAAGGAAATATTTTTGAAACCAGTATGCAAAATCTGCCGGGGAGATACAACACTCATTAAAAAACAATCACGAAAACCCGAACTGAGACGTCTTTACTGGCGCTGCCTGAACTGTGATTTCATCTTTATGGATGATCGGTTTATTTTGACACCAGAGCAGGAAATCTCAATATACGAAAACCATGAAAATTCGATTGATGATCCGGAATATGTTGCTTACTTTAGCCGTTTTATTGAACACGCCATCCTTAACCATAAACGCACGGAAAACCCAGTTTGCCTTGACTTCGGCAGCGGTCCGGAGCCTGTTCTGGCTCAGATTCTCAGACAGCAGTTTGGCTGGCAGGCAGATATTTATGACAAGTTTTATGCCGCCGATACAACATATATCGGTAAAACGTATGACCTGATCACGTCAACGGAGGTTGCTGAGCATCTGGATGATCCGATGCATTATTTCAGGTTATTCAAAAAACTGCTGAACCCTGGCGGCATACTGGCTGTCATGACGCTGCTCCATCCATCAGATGACGAGGCTTTCAAGAGATGGTTTTATATCCGCGATATGAGCCACATTTCGTTTTATTCACGCCGGACGATGCAGCAGATCGCCGCTGATCTTGACTTGGACATTGTTTACTGTGATGGTCATCGGCATATAACCTTTGCTGCCCGCTGATGATGCCATCGCTGCCTGCCGGGATTCATCTGCCTTTTATGACGCGTCATGAAGTGCATCTCCATGCGTTCATCATTCATGGTCCATCGCAATGATGCCCTGAAATTTTTTCTATGACATGATACACTTGTGATAGCAGACAGGACTGCAGCAAACGCTGGCTGTGACAGGGGCGTTAAGCACTTTGATTGTCAGACCACGTAAGAGGCTGTTGAAGAGACACTGTATAAAACCATTGCTCCTGCCTGATCGTTTAGGAACCGCATAGAAAGAACAATGTATGACGCATCTTACTGAATTAAACGCACATCTGAATATTGAGGGAAGGATTCTGGACATTGATCGGTTTACGTCCCATGACGGGCCGGGCATTCGTACAACCGTGTTTCTGACGGGCTGTCCGCTGAAGTGTATCTGGTGTCATTCGCCTGACTCACAAAGCGCGAAACCCCAGCTGCTTTATCAGTCAGCCAGGTGCCAGGCTTGCTATCAATGTGTTTCTGTGTGTCCTGTCAGGGCAATCACAGCTGTTACTGATGATGAGGAAATTAAAGTGGACCGTGAAAAATGTACAGCCTGCGGAACTTGCTGCCGGTCATGCCCTTCGAAAGCTTTAACGCCTGGCTGCAGTGAAAAGACAGTTGGCGACGTGCTATCGATCGTTGCAAAAGATAAAGCCTATTACAAAAACTCAGGCGGCGGTGTTACTCTCAGCGGCGGAGAAATTATGATGCAGCCGGACTTCTCCTATAATTTTCTTAAAGCCTGCAAAGATCTGGCAATCCACACAGCCGTGGAAACATCGGGATTTGGATCTGAAAAGGCCATTCACAGGATCGCTTCGGTAACTGATCTTATTCTTTTTGACCTCAAAGTGCTGGATGAAGAACAGCACAGGGCCTTTACAGGTGTCTCTAACAGCATGATCTTGCGTAATCTGGAAAGTTTGTGTGCGATACCTGCTGTCAGGCAAAAGATCGTGATCAGAATACCGTGCATTCCGTCTTTAAATGATTCGGCATTTCAGGTGATGAAGACAGCCCGCTATGTTTCGAAGCTGGGTCTGAAACAGATTGAGCTTTTGAGGTACAATGAAGTCGCAGGTGCGAAGTACGAGTGGCTCGATGCGACATATGAGCTGGAAGGCATGAAAACACAGTCGCAGAAAACGATGGATCAATTAGAATCTATATGCTTGGAAGCAGGACTTGAACCGGTCAGATACCAATAAGTAAGTCTGGGCATGCTTCATCTATGGGTATGCCTCATCTATATGAACGAAACGAACGAAGGGGTGTTTGATTGATCAATAAACGAATACCCCAGATCACAGAGACATTCCAGGAGGTTATATGAGCAGCACCGTCAATATACAGCAAAAGCAGCATACAGAAACGAAAAATATACGAAAACAGGCCCTTGAAACAGCCATGCACAGTCTTGAAATGCGGGAAATGACGCCGCGTGTAGAACGGCTTTACAGCCGTCTGCAGGAACGGATGACTAAAAAGCAGAAAGTCTGGGGGGGCACACGCTCAGTTTTGAACGAGAGAACAAGTCATCTCCCTACGACAAACCGGCGTGCGCTTGCGTTTGAGCATGTGCTGCTGAACATGCCGATTGGCATTGAAACTGATGATCTGATTGTCGGCAATTGTGTTGAGAAGGGTGTTGCCGTAAGATGTCTTCTGCCTCAGTTTGTGAAAGACGAGGAACTAGGAAAGACGGCTGTGTCCATGTCACATAAAACGCCGGACTATGAGCTGCTGGTGCATAAAGGACTGCAGCATGTACTATTGAAGATTGATCAGAAAAAAGCTGAACTTGAAAATCAGGCGCATCAAGCCCAGATCAGAAAAAAACTTGATCTGCTGGAAGCGATGATGGTCGAGGCAAAGGCGGCCATCAAAATGGCCCGGCGATATGCGGATCTTGCTGAAGATCTGTCTATAACAGAAAAGGACAGTGCCAGAAAAGAAGAGCTTATACGCATCGCCGAAGTATGCAGACGCGTTCCTGAGTACCCTGCGAGGACCATGCAGGAAGCGATTCAGTCATTCTGGTTTATTAATTACGCTTTTTTCCAGACGGAAACGAATATATCCTGCGGACGTCTTGACCAGCTCTTTAATCCGTTTTTCACAAGCGACGTGGAAAAGGGCATCCTGACTACTGAACAAGGACAAGAACTGATCGACTGCCTGTGTCTTCGGATCAATGACCGTATACAAATAGACCCTGATAATTATGCATACAGCGGCGGCCAGGAATCTGATGTCTTGGGGCCGCTGCCAAAACAATTCAATATAAGTCACAATATTGGATATGTGAGAAGAGAAGCACCGCTTTCGGAAAGGGGCGAACCGCAAAAAGGGAAGGATGGCTTGAATGACCAGACAGACGCGATCAACCACTGGGGGCAAAATGTCCTCATCAGCGGATTGAAAGCGGATAAGACAGATGGGACCAGCGCGGTCACGTATATGTTCCTGAATGCAAACGAAAAACTGTCACTGACAAGCCCGGTACTGACGGTAAGGCTGCATAAAAAATCGCCTCAGGCCCTTCTGGTCAGAACCGCTGAGGTGCTGAAACACGGGGGCGGCATGCCGTTTATCAATAATGACGATGTCATTATTGATGCCTATGCAAAACAGGGTGTTAAGTGGGAAGACGCTTGTGACTACGCTAATTCGAACTGCTGGGAAACGCTCATACAGGGAAAATCAAATCAGGAGATGATCAGGGGAATAAACTTTTTATTATACCTTGAGCTTGTGCTCAACCGTGGACGATCGCTGCTGACGGGTGAAGTGCTGGGACTTGATACCGGTGATCCGCTGGCCTTTGAATCTTTTGATGATCTGATGGCGGCATGGAAAAAACAAATTGAGTACAGTTTAAAAACCAGAATCACGTCTGCCGCAAATCAGATTCTCGGTCCCGGAGGCCACGGGCCTTACAGCACCATGCCTTTACTCTCGGCATTGATGAGCGATTGTATAGAGAACGCGGAGGATCTTACCCACTGCGGTGCCAGATATACCATTTGGCATGTGCTTGGCGAAGCCGCTTCTAACGCGGCTGACGCGATGGCAGCAATCAGGAAATTGGTATTTGAAGAACAGAAAATGTCAATGGAGCAGCTGCTGACAGCGCTAAGATCAAACTGGGAAGGGCAGGAAGGCAGAACCCTGCGGCAAATGATCGTCAACGATGCACCTAAATTTGGCAACGACATCGATTTTGTTGATGATCTGTGCAAGGAAATGTGCGACTATTTTCTGGTCAGAACGCAGGTGCATACGGCGCCATATAAAGATAAAATCATATTCCCCTGTTCCATAGCTACTTTTTCCTGGATTATTTCCATCGGTAAAAGAATTGCTGCCAGTGCGGATGGCCGCATGCATTCAGAACCTATTGCTTCTAATTTAACACCGGTTCCCGGTAGTGATACATCGGGTCCAACCGCGGCAATCAACTCATACCTCAAAATAAACACGAAAGCTATGGCGGCCGGTGTCCCCATTGATCTTCGCATGAACAGAAACAGTATTGAAGGTGAACAGGGAAACAGCAGACTGGCCAATATCATCAAGACCTTCATTGATATGG
>SLHU01000384.1 GCA_007135995.1 Clostridiales bacterium
ATAAATCTTTCGTTTGATGAATGGAATGTCTGGTTTCATTCCAATGCTTCAGATGCGAAGCTTGAACCCTGGACAGTGGCACCTCCGCAGCTTGAAGATATATATACTCTGGAAGACGCGCTTCTGGTTGGCTGTATGCTGATTTCTCTGCTAAAACACGCAGACAGAGTCAAAGTCGCCTGTCTGGCCCAGCTGGTTAATGTGATCGCACCCATCATGACTGAAACCGGCGGCAGCGCCTGGGCTCAGACCATTTACTACCCCTATCAGCATGCGTCTCAGTACGGGCGCGGCACGGTTTTAACACCGGTCATCACATCTGACAAATATGACGGGCGAAAATTTACTGATGTGCCGTATCTTGAAAGTGTTGCTGTCATGCAGGAAGAAAGTGACAGCATAAGCCTGTTCGCAGTCAACCGTTCGGAATCTGAAGGACTCTCGCTGACTTTGAATCTGACTGACTTTAAAGGTTATCAGCCGGATGAACATATTGTCATGACCGGCACCGATCCAAAAGCGAGAAATACAGCCGATCATTCACGAAGGGTAGTCCCCCACACAAAAGCAGTTGGCCGTGCGGATGATGGTGTGATTGATATCGAACTGCCCGCATTATCCTGGAATGTGATCAGGCTGAAAAAGAATGATTAACATATTCCCACCACATAACCATAAAGGGGTTCAAGCGTGGGATTCTCGTTCATTTGGCGCAACAGCCCAATGAACGAGCCAACCCTGTGTGCCTCACAGTTTTGTTTCATAAAAGGATTATGCTTTGACAAGGCGTAATCCTTTTTATATTGGAGCATTAGCTTGTATCAGTCAGTTTCTTCTTTCTTTGGCATATTGATATTTGCGAATCCAAATACGATCGCGACAATCGGTGTCAGCAGACAGATGAACGCGAAGGGCGCGTAGGCGAGTGCGTTCACGCCTAATACGGACATCATAAAAGCACCGCTGCTGTTCCATGGAATCAGCGGCGAAGTTAACGTACCTCCTGCTTCCAGTGCCCGAGATAAATTTTTATTATGAAGCTTCAGATCCTGATAATTATCTTCGTACATCTGCCCGGGCAGAACAACTGACAAATACTGATTTGCTCCAAATATGTTAATCAAAATTGAAGTCAGCACCGTTGTTGCGACTAACGGTCCGCGGCTTTGCAGCAGTTTTTTCATCTTTCTGATCAAAGCTTCCAGAACACCCGTATCGTGCATCAGTCCGCCAAATGGCAGTGCGGTTATGGCCAGTGCTACCACTGAATACATGCTGGACAGACCGCCGCGAGACAGCAGCTCATCCATTTCAGACCAGCCTGTATCAATATCAGGCCCGGCATATATTGTCGTCATTAAGGATTCCAGCGACGCGCCTTGAACTGTCATCTGCATCACTGAACCCAGCAATGTACCAATCAGCAGACTTGGAATCGCCGGTACTTTCAAAATAACCATGAGTAAAATCGCAGCTGGCGGCAGAAATAAAAGCCAGGATAGGTCAAACTGGCTGGTGATCGCCTGCTGGTATTCAGAAATGTCTAAGGCGCCGGCATTATTCTCTGTAATCCTGTAACCGATTATCGCGTATAGTGCCAGGGCAATCACGAAACTGGGCAGGGTTGTGCGCAGCATATGCCGGATATGCTCATATAGGTCAACCTTGAGCAGACAGGGGGTTAAGTTTGTTGAATCAGATAAGGGTGACAGCTTATCGCCAAAAAAGGCACCTGAGACAACAGCCCCGGCAATCATTGTTTCGGGTATGCCCAGAGCCTGACCTATGCCAATACTGGCAACGCCAACTGTACCGGCCGTTGTCCATGAACTGCCGGTAACAACAGAAACAATACTGCATAGTATCAGGATAGAAGGCAAATACCATGAGGCACTGAACAGATGAAAGCCATAATACATAATGGCCGGCACAACACCGCTGCCAATCCAGGTACCGATCAGCATGCCAATAATCAATAAAATCACCATCGCTGTAGCGCCTTTTCTGATATTGTTCGCCAAACTTTCCTCGATCTCTGACCAGCTATAGCCGTGTCGCCAGGCTATCAGAGCAATCAGCAGTGTACCCGCGATCAAGATAGGATGAGGCTGCGCTTCAAAAAGCAAAACAGACAGTAAAAGCAGGGCGCCTACCAGAACAAGGGGCAGCAAAGCAACCAGAAAAGAGATCTTCTTTTTGTCATTCGGTTTTGAGTTTGTCATATGCGTCTCTCACTCATTTGTATGTGGTGTATCAACTCATACTTTTATTAACAACAAACGTTCTTTGGGTATCGTCCTGCCTTGCAGATCAATCCTCTGGCAGGTACTCACTCTGGCAATTCTCATATTTTTATGTTTTATACCAGTATAATTCACTTTAAAAAGACATCTTTTACTGACTCTAAATAACCATATCCATACAAATCGTCCGGCTGCAGATAGCTGGTTTCGGTCCATTCATTCCAGCTGTTAATGGTCATCAACGGAGGCTGCTGCGGATGCCTGTCAATATAGTCACGCGCCATTTCCAGGCCTTTACTGATATTCTCAGGGGTATTGTTTTTGACAATGCCAGGTCTAAACTCCTTAAATCTTGGATTATTGTCCCAGCCCAATGATACGTGCGGAAAATAAGGAATGGAATATTGAGTTTCAACGTTTTGCCATTCTTTCTTAACGTCTTCCAGTATGTTGAGATAATCACGGTCAATATCAGTAAAATGAACGAACTGATAATGCGTGACGCTGTCAAATCCAAGTGATTCAATCAGCATCGCATTGCTTTTGTTTTTATCTAAACTGTCAACACCGCTTAAATTCAACTGAATGTTTCCCCACAATACAAGCTGCAAATGCAAATCAGGGAACCCTGCTGCTTTTACTTGTTCTCTGAACCCGCTGAGCTGTTTTTTTGTGTTCTCATAGCCACCCAGTCCTCTAACAAGATTTCCCAGATCATAGATCATGAAAACAGGTTTTCCTTCAATTAAATAATACGTCGGTTGAGAAAAGTAACGCTGAATAATCCGATGAACAATAACAGAAAACTCATGCTGATCAACAGCGCCATCCCAGATGATATTTCTTTCATCTGAAGCATTGCGAATATCCCAGGTGTTGTTAACGGTATGATTCGCCCACATTAAATAAAACTTGACTCTCTCCTTATTGCTTGCCTTCAAATATCCGTCATTTAAGCAGTTTTCCAGAAATGGCCTGCGGTCATACCAGTACCAGTCATAAATAAAAACATTTACCCCGTGGTCAGCGGCAGCGTTGATCTGCATATCCATAACATAAGGATCGGCCTCGTTAACATATCCCCATAAAGGTTTTCGCGGCCAGTCATGTTCATCCGTTTTCTTTATGGCGTTTTTAACAGATTGCCATTCACCTATGCCTTCCGGCCAGAAGGTCATGGTTCTGGGATCATTACCGGAGTAAGCCGGCCAGACATAGGCCGCTACATCATATTTTTTCATATGCACACCTCATCAATAAGTATTTTATCTGCTGCTCATCCGTTCCCCAATGAATCATCACACCATCAGCTGCTCAAAGCTAAACGTCGCTTTTCGCTGCTAAATGTCACTTTTCCGTTGCTGCGGTGAAACATTAGACGAACGTGAACAAAGCCTATCACCATGATATCACAATAGATATTTATCAAGAAAGACCAACACGCAAGACATGCTGCAGTTGTTATCCTATGTGTCGCGTAAAAGAAAAATGATCGACAGCTGTTAACAATAATTTAATAAATCAGCATGGCTGCAGTGTATCGCTTGTTTTGTGTACAGGGTGCAAAACCCGCAGACGCTTAAGCAGCACCTGCGGGTCTGGTTTTCTAACATCTGTACTTTTTCCATTGCTTCCATTGGCGAAAGTTTGTTTATTTGGAAAACAGCTTTTATCGCACAATCAATATCGATGTCTCAATTGACTTGGCCACTTTATCTGCAACACTGCCAAGCAAATGCTTTTTCAATCCTGTTTTGCTGCTCGAACCCATCACAACCAGATCAATATCACTATCTTCAACAAAATCCATTATGACTTTGGCCGTGTTACCCCTCATTGATATGGCAGTAACCGGTTTTTGCAGGCTAATCGTACGTGATTTCGCGTTATTTAATACTTTTTCAGCTCTTTCTGACGTTTCTTCATTCTGATCACTGTCAGGCGCGCGCACTGGAACACCAGGGCCTATATCACCACCTGCAGTACCAGGTGCCCTCGGTGTTAAACCCGGAGCTCCGTCGGCGGAAGCCGGGTTTGCAAAGGTCTTGCTTGCGGGCTCTTCATCTACATAAAGCAAGGTCAACTCACTGTCATACATTTTTGCCAGTTCTATCGCTTTTTCAAGTGCGGCATTGGCACATTCAGAACCATCTGTCGGTACAAGTATTCTTTTCATGGTTACACCTCCTGTCAAACATCCAGGAAACTGTTTTATTATCGGCGCTAATTAACAGCAACCAGAATGAACCCTATCGCACAATCATGATTGATTTTTCAATTGACTTGGCCACTTTATCAGCAACACTGCCAAGCAAAAACTTTTTCAATCCTGTTTTGCTGCTCGACCCTATCACAACCAGATCAATATCACTATCTTCAACAAATTTCGTGATAACATCTGCCGGGTTGCCCGTCATTGAAATGGCTGTAACCGGGTTTTTCAAACCAGTTGTACGTGATTTCGCGCTATTTAAAACTTTTTCAGCTTTCTCTGATGTTTCTTCAGTCTGATCGTTGTCTGGCAAATGCACTGGAACGCCGGGGCCTGCACCGCCGCCAACAGTACCAGGTGCATTAGGTGTCACACCCGGAGATCCGCCAGTGGCAGCCGTGCTAGCATAAGTCTTGCTTGCGGGCTCTTCATCTACATAAAGCAGTGTCAACTCACTGTCATACATCTTTGCAAGCTCTATCGCTTTTTCAAGTGCAACATTGGCACATTCAGAACCATCTGTCGGAACAAGTATTTTTTTCATAGTCAAACCTCCTGTCAAATATCTAGGATATTGGTTTTCTCTAATACTATTATAACATAATTCTTAATCAGGAAGTTTTTATCATCAGTTGTTTACAAAATCGTAAATGACTGTTTTCATCATAAATACTGCTCCATATCAAGCACCAGTACTCTGCGTGTATTTTCAAGAAACGCATTAACCGCTGCGTATCTGAACGTCCTGTCCCAGGCAGGATGCGGGTCAACCCTGAGGACAGAGGCTGTCTTTTGATATGGTGAGCGGGTGCTGATCCTCATAAGAATCTCTTCCTGTCCGTCCGGCAGCCAGATCAGTCTTATAGGCGTTGTGTCATCCCCATACTGGATGTATTCATTAAAGTACGTATCTGTCAGTATAAATTTACCGTTTGGATGAAAGGTTGGATGTCCGCTTCCCTGTACATCATCTAAAACTTTTTCAACGACAGAGCCATCAAGGGAAGCTCTGGCGAAATACATCTTATCCCAGTCTTTCCTGATATTCATTGTCAGATAGGCTTCATCGGGATGCCAGTGTGTATGATGCCCGCCATTCACCCAGTGTTCCTGTCCGATTGAGATCTGCAAGTCAGATCCATCACGGTTACAGGTAAACACATTAAACGTAACCAGTCCGGCAGCATTAGCATCTGGATGTCCGTGATGCTCAGCAGCGATCCACCGTGTTGTGAACATGATTTTTTTGCCAGAAGGGCTGTATTTTGAGTGAAACAGATAACATTCACCGTTCTTATACTGATCAATATATGCTTTGCTGAAACAAGTCTCAAAGATATCCCGCATTGAAAGCAGGAGACGGCTTTTGCCTGTCTGTGTGTCAGTCACGAATAAGCCCTCATCTTCGGACAAAATGGTTACCACCGGCGTTTTATTATCCGGGAGCAAAACGCCATAACCCGGCTGTGTGCGTCTTTTACAGGCAGGATTACCGGTACAAGCCTCCAGACCATCCGGAGACGCATGATACACACCAGCTTCCAGGCGAATTCGCTTGCCGGTAAATGGATTCAGATTAACTGCGTAAACCTCCCACGTATCGGGATTCACATCATTAAAAAGCAGCTGATGATCATCAGCACCCCAGTTGATATTCGCACCCATCTGCTGCTCAAAGCCATATGATTGGCTCACTACTTTTTCTGTTCCCTCGATCAAGTCAATTAAGACAATTTCCCCTGCGTCACCAGGCTGCGGAACATGGTCTTCAAACGGCATGCGAAACAAGGCCATATAGCGTCCTGACGGACTAAAGGGTGATGTATCAAAAAAACGGTGGATGACGCGGCCCTCATCTGGTGTCACACACCAGGCAGGTACTTTGGGGGAAAAGGCATTGTACAACGGAAATTTATGACTGATGTTCATATCAACCGGACACGATTTGTCCGCCTCGCTTTCTTTGACTTAGATCAGATAAGAGTATGCGGCAGTTTCCGTTCATCACTAAGTTCAATTTTAACCTATAATGAGTTTAATACATTGCTGCAACTCTATGATATCATATTAGAGGAGCGCTCACTTAATCAGTGAAATGCAAAGATGATCAGGTTTGAGGCTTCTGGGCGTTATTTGCGCTTGTGTCTTCGCGGCAGATGATCTGAGGGGAACAGATATGAATGAATGGATTATCAAACCATCTTACAAGCTGGACCTTGCCTGTTTTTGCAACCTGTTTACAGAAGATCAGCTGATGATTGACAGACACCAGGATGCATATGGAAAATTTATCGATCGAATGAGAATCAGACCTGATTTTTTCGATTTCGCGAAGTCATTACAACAGCAAGGTATTCTCATAGGGGGTGCAACTGCTTCACTGCTTAGTCTCACAGATGAAGACAGTTTTGTGATCAGCCGAATTTGCGAGATTTTGGATAGTGTTGCTTTAAGGCCTCTGGTATTGGACTATTTAGACGAAAACGGTTTGTCATCTGAAGCTCCGAAAATTATTGAGACGATACTTCCTGTTTTATCAGATATGCTTCATTTTATTCATGAGTCCGGGTTTCTGGCTTACTGGATCGATGAATGTCAGCCTTTAATTCAACAGAAATGTGATTTATTTTCAAAGCAGGCAGCTGCATATCCTGTCGTATCGAAAGTTAATCAGCTCTTGGGATTTAAAAGTGTCAATGCAGATCAGGTCAGTTTGTTTTTATGCAGTCTCAGCGCGCCCTATGGTATAGGCCTTAAAAACGCTTTTATTTCAGACATTCGATGGCAGTTCAAGATCACTGCAGCAGTTGCGGTTCACGAACTCATCCACCCGCCCTTTTCAAGACTAAGAATCAAAGAAATCACTGAAATCCTATGGGAGGATGACTTTCTTAAGGAAGCTAAAAGCAGATTGCCGGTTTCATCCGGCTATCATCTGCCTGAGCAGTTTGTTGAAGAAAATCTGGTTGAAGGCACGCACATTTTTTTAAGTGAAGAGATGGGGATTGAAGAAAACCCGCTAAAATATCTGATAGAACACGACCACGCAAGCCATGTTCTATCGGTCATCCTCTATGATGCGCTGAAGCAAGGCTATCGTGACAGGACAGCAACTATTGAGGAAACAATTAACTTGCTCATGTCTGAAGGTAAATTAATACCAGGTCACATCCGAAGCAGCTACATGAACATCTACAAAAAAGCAGGTCTTCAAGACATGGTTCCATTTCAAAGCAAAACGGGAGGATAGTTAGATGGCAAAAAGTTACGATCAGTCTGGATACACCCTATATGGTTTGGGTTTTATCGGCGCAGCTGTCTTTTTTATATCTCAGGCAGCTACGTTCTGGTTAGGGGTGCTGGGTTTTCTAAAAGCAATTGTATGGCCAGCTTTTCTGGTATATGAGCTATTTATGTTTCTGAACTGATGGACAAAGACTCACAGCTGGTTTCTGATCTGCTTCAGACCAGGCGCGTCAACGACCCGGCTTAATCAAAAGATTCAGATGGGTCTTGAAGGACATGTTGACCCTGACCTGATTGTCCTTCGCTGCTTTTTCTGCGCAGATAAAAGACCCGAAGATACCTGGTGAAGCATCTGCGGGCCTGTTTGCTGTGTCACAATCTTTCTTTGACGCCACATCTTCGTTGACGCCTTTTTGCTGATATGTGATAATCATCGCGTATCAGCAGTACGCATCACGACCCTCAGCGCACAATCAGAACTGATTTTTCAATCGACTTGGCCACTTTATCAGCAACACTGCCAAGTAGAAATCTTTTCAATCCCGTCTTGCTGCTTGAACCCATTACAACAAGATCAATATCACTTTCTTCGACAAAGTCCTTGATGACGTCGGCCGGATCACCTGTCATAGATATAGTCGTAACTGATTCTAACAAGCCGGTCGTACGTGATTTCGCATTACTTAATACTTTTTCAGCCCTGTCTGACGTTTCTTCAGTCTGATCTTCATCCGGCACGGGTACGGGAGCACCAAGGGGAGCGCTGGTCCCGACGCCGCCTGCAACAGTTCCCGGTGCACCTCCGGATGCCATCCCCGGTGAGCCGCTGGTCATTGCCGGCGTGACAACATGCTTATTTGCGGGATCTTCATCCACATACAGCACGGTCAATTCACTCTCATACAATTTTGCCAGTTCTATTGCTTTTTCAAGTGCAACATTGGCACATTCAGAACCATCTGTTGCCATAAGTATTCTTTTCATAAACTTACCTCCCGTCAAAGCTCTTTTTTACAGTTGTTTATAATAACGATTATAACATCATTATTAATCAAGACAGGTCTATCATCAGTTGTTAACAAATTCGTTAATGACTGTTTTCATATTTTTTATTTCAGTCTAAGCTGTGTCATCGCTGAAATGACATGCGCATGACCTGACTTTGATCAAATCTCCCCGTCCAGAAGCAATTGGCTTTTAGGCGGCAATTGTCCGTGATCCGGTATTTCATACGTGTTATCATCGACATCTTTGATTAGGATTCTGCGGTTCTCGAGTATTATGATGTCTGTACTCCTGTTTCTGATTTCAAAACTACGCTTGCCGCGATTTGTTAAAACCATCCAGTGACTGATCCCATACTCCTCTTCAATTGCTTGTATTTCTGTGATGCAGGGAATGAAATAGTACTCATCCAGCCACTTGCTGGTATAATCCTTCACATGGCGGGGCAATTCTTTTAACTGCCTGAGAATCCCTACATCGTGACCTTTCTCATCAATGAAGTAGATGTATGATGAAGGTCTTGACAGAGGAAACAGACGGCGGGGTTTTACCTTAACCAGTTCATCGTCGTCCCGGGAAAAATACAGCGAAGCCCGTTTCTCCTCGTCATATTCAAGCAGGATCTGTTTCCCGTCAATAAAAATTTTTTCGTTCATTTCGAATCACTCCTATTTGAAAGACAGCATATTAGCCCCGATATCGGTCTGCAGCTTGATCAATTTATAAAAAATGCCTTTATGAGCCATCAACTCATCATGGGTGCCAATTTCCGCAATTCGTCCCTCTTCCAGAACAACGATCCGGTCGGCATTTCTCAGCGTTGACAGGCGATGCGCGATGATAATGGTTGTTCGATTCTGCACGAGCCGGTCAATCGCTTCCTGAATCAGATGCTCAACTTCAGTATCAACAGATGCGGTTGCCTCATCTAGAAT
>SLHU01000421.1 GCA_007135995.1 Clostridiales bacterium
CGTCTGATTCTTGATGATCCATATCTGCTGCTTGAAAAAGAGGATCATCTGTCAGCTGCCGGTCTCAGAACCTTGAACCGGTCAGACGGCAAAGACTGTGATCCTGTCACAACCGGCACCGGCAAGTGTTTTAAGTTTTCTGTCCCCGGATTTACTGCAGTACCAGAGCTTAATTTGAAGATTGAGGCAGTTTTGATTGAGAATGAAACAAAGATAGTTTATAATGACGCAATGGAATGTTTTCGGTTTGAGGATATTCAGCACGCGGTTTTGCGCTGCAGACGCTCAGGAGACAGGATTTACCCTATGTCCCGCAGAGGCGGAAAGACATTAAAAAAGTACTATAATGAACAGAAAATCAAACCATATGACCGGGACAGAATGCCGCTTCTGGCAAATAACTCAGATGTGATGTGGATTCCGGGACTGATTAGTGATCAGCGATATGTGGTCAGAAAAGGTTGTGGTGAAAAAGGTCCGTTTGTGTGCCTGATCATCCGGCAATTAAGCTCTGAAGGTAAAAAATACCATGATGGTCGGCTAGAATAGGTGACTGACTTCGGTGATAACAGATATAAGGAGGCAATTTGACGAGATGGCCAAATACGTCAAAGAAATTATGATTTCCCGCAGGGAAATCGACCAGATGTGCCAAAGGTTGGGAGCGTCCATTTCACAGGACTATGAAGGAAAAGAAGTGACGCTTATAGGCGTTCTCAAGGGTGCTTATGTTTTCATGGCAGACCTTGCGCGCTATATCACAGTGCCGGTGCGCATAGACTTTATGTCTGTTTCAAGTTACGGCAGCGGGACCAGAACATCTGGTGTAGTCAGAATAACAAAAGATCTGGATGCCGATATCAGCAATAAACACGTGATTGTTGTTGAAGATATTGTGGATTCCGGTCTGACGCTTAAACACTTGCGGCAGCTGCTGGGCACACGGAATCCTGCCAGTATTGCGTTGTGCACAGCTTTTGACAAGCCTGCAAGGCGCAGAGTGGATGTGGATGTTGAGTATGTAGGCATGCAGATCTCTGATGAGTTTATTGTCGGCTACGGTCTGGATTATGACGGGAAATTCCGGAATCTGCCAGACGTCTGCGTTATCGGTGATGACAGCAAGGAGGAAACAAATGAAGCCTAAAAAAGCCATGAGCGGCATGTCGTTTTATGTTATCTTGCTGGCTGTTATCATTATGTTGTCATTTTTTATGTCACGTGTGACACAGCCTGAAACCCCTATTTTGTCTGATCTGATCAGTGATATCCAGAGCGGGCGTGTGAGCGAGGTCAATGTCACCGGCTATACGGTGGAAGTCCAGTTGCGGGCGGACCCCGGGCAGACAGGGCAGACATACCGCAAGCAAATATCGCCTATGTGGATGGAGCAGCTGTATTCCGTGTTACAGGAAGCCAAAGATGAGGGCCGGATTGATCATTTTGATTATGAAGAACCAACCGATATTACGGCCTGGCTCAACATCATCCTGATTCTGATCATGGTCCTGGCGATGGGTGCCTTTATCTGGTTCACCTACAGCCGCCAGTCAGGTGATGGCAAAAATGCCATGAGCTTTGGCCGCAGCCGCGCCAAACTGAATGACCCCAGTAAAAACAAGGTGACGTTTAACGATGTTGCCGGTGCTGATGAGGAGAAAGAAGAATTGCAGGAAGTAGTAGATTTCCTGCAGAATCCCAAAAAATACGCGGATCTTGGTGCGAAAATTCCTAAAGGACTTTTACTGGTCGGTTCACCTGGTACAGGTAAAACGCTGCTGGCAAAAGCTGTTGCAGGAGAAGCCGGTGTGCCGTTCTTTTCGATCAGCGGCTCGGATTTTGTTGAAATGTTTGTGGGTGTCGGCGCATCGCGTGTGCGCGACCTTTTTGAGAATGCCAAGAAAAACTCACCTTGTATCATATTTATTGATGAAATTGATGCTGTCGGGCGTCACCGCGGTGCCGGCATGGGCGGCGGACATGATGAACGTGAACAGACACTGAATCAGCTGCTGGTTGAAATGGACGGGTTTGGACCGAATGAGGGTGTCATTATTCTGGCAGCCACCAACCGTCCCGATATCCTTGACCCGGCGCTGCTTCGCCCCGGCCGCTTCGACAGACGCATTACTGTGTCACGTCCCGATATTAAAGGCCGCGAAATGATACTGAAAGTGCATGCCCGCAATAAACCGCTGGATCAGGACGTTGATCTGAAGGAAATAGCGAAAATCACGCCCGGCTTTACGGGTGCGGATCTTGCCAACCTGCTGAATGAGGCTGCCCTGCTGGCTGCCCGTAAAGGTTCGAAGTCCATTGTGTATGATGACATTTCAGAAGCGGTCTTCAAAATCATGATCGGTCCTGAAAAGAAAAGCCGTGTTATCAGTAAAAAAGAACGCAAGCTGACTGCTTATCATGAGGCGGGTCACGCGATTGTCCTTAGAGAAGTGTCTGACACAGATAAAGTTGAACGGGTTTCGATCATCCCTTCAGGGGGCGCAGGCGGTTATACGGCGCATAAGCCGCATGAGGATATGTATTATCTTACCCGTAAGCAGCTTTTGTCGCAGATCATGATCGCGCTGGCCGGACGTGCTGCTGAAGAGTTGACTTTTGACGAAATCAGTACAGGCGCCTCCAATGATCTGCAAAGCTGCAACAGCATTGCCAGAGATATGATTACGAAGTATGGCATGAGCGAGAAACTGGGTAATCTGGTTTTCGGGAACGGCGATGAGGTGTTCCTCGGCAAGGATTACGGACATGTACAACATTACAGTGAAAAGCTTGCCGGGATGATTGACGAGGAAGTGAAGGCGATCATTGATAACGCCTATGCGGAGGTCTTGCGCATACTAAAGCATAATGACACACTGCTGCGCGAAATGGCTGAAAGACTTCTGGATAAAGAAAAAATTGACGGTCCTGAATTTGAAGCTGTCTATCAGGAGCATAAAACGGGTGGGCCCGATCCGGATTATGAACCCGATAAGAAAGTATCGGCTAAGGAAGAAGGGAAAACGCCATCTGTGCTTGAACCAGATGAAGCACCTGCTCAGGAACAAGAATCTGAGAGTATAGGCGTTTCTGAAGAGAAGGACGAGGCCTCTCCGGCAGATTGACCGGTGACTTGCGTCATAAGTGACAGGATATGAAAAAGCGATGCTTCTGGCATCGCTTTTTTTGCTGGACTTGCATTTGTTATTGCTGGCCGGTAAAACATGCGGCTTGACTCATACAGATGAATCGGCTTCTGTCGTATAAGTGTGATTATTTTACTATCATCTATGTGCTTACTTCGCCATGTATATGTCTGTCTTCTCGTGCCTTCAGCCATAAACAGTTCAAGTAAGCAGACGATCATATGCCTGACGGCCTGTCAGCTGATCAGCAAACTCTCTTATTTCCTCAGGACCCAGCACGAGAATGATATCACCTGGCTTGACAACTGTATCCAGTACCTGTTTGATTTTCCTGAAATCAGGAATAAACTGAGCATGACCGCCAAGCTTGTTGATTGCCTCGGCCAGAAGCCTTGAACTCATCCTGTCCTCCCCGGCGAAATCGCGGTCACTGTAAATTTCAGAAAATATTACTAAGTCACATGCTTTGAGAACTTCAACGTAATCATTGAATAAAACCCTGGTTCGCGTGTAAGTCAACGGCTGGAAAACAACCCAGGTGCGCTCATGCGGGATATACTTCACAGCGTCTAGTGTTGCACGGGCGGCAGCCGGGTGATGGGCATAATCAGCGATCACTCTGGCGCCGCGGTAAGTACCTGTCTCCGTAAACCGTCCTTCAGCGCCCCGGAAAGCTTCTGACGCCGCGGTCACGGCATCGGGTGTTGCGCCATGGAGATGCGCGCAGGCTATGGCCGCCAGCGTATTCAAGACATTGTGCAGGCCGGGTATGCGCAGCTGGATGGTGCAGTAATGTGTCTGGTTATGCCAGACGTCAAAACGCGGCATGCCATTAATATAGGTCAGGTTCTGGTAATAAAACCCGTCGCGGCATGGGTTGACCTGCTCACTTCCGGCTCCGAAATAGATCAGCTGCGGCATGCTGCGGCCTTTTATCTTCCGCAAGGCTGCAAGATCACGAATCATCTGGCCCACCTGCGGATCAAAATCAGGGATGACAAGGTTGCCGTTTTCAGGCAGATGATCAGCAAACAGTACGAAAGAGTCAATGACAGCGGACAAGTCATCATAAAAATCTACATGATCATAGTCGATATTTAAAACAGCAGCGGTTGTTGAATAGAATTTCAAAAAACTGTTCATATATTCACAGGATTCAGACACCATCAGTTTGCCGGGTTCTCCAAGATGCACCGTACTGCCAAACTGCTTAAGCTCAGCGCCCAGATGGACAGTCGGGTCAATACCCGAAGCCAGCAGGATGAGTGAGCATAATGCCGTTGTGGTGGTTTTGCCGTGTGTACCTGCTATATTTATAACCTGATCAAAGGTCTGATTCAGCCAGCCTAGAAAAGTGGCGCGATCAATCACCGGGATTTTCAGGGCACGTGCTCTGATAATCTCAGGATTATCCTCATGAACCGCAGCGGTGTGAACCACAAGATCAGGTTTTATCTGTTCTATTCTTTCTGCATCATGTGAATAATGTATATTGATCCCCTTGCGCTGGAGATAGGCTGTGCGGGCTGTCTTATGCTGATCTGAACCACAGACCGCGAATCCGGCAGCCTGTGCTATTTCAGCCAGACCACTCATGCTGATGCCGCCAATGCCGACAAGATAAATGGTTGCATCTTCCGCCAGATGCGAGATTGAATGAAGACGGGATAATTGAGACATAATTGGGGCACCTACCTTTCCGGATTATTCTATCACAGATATCAAATTAATAAAGATAAAAATAGCACTTAAAGGATAAAAATAACACTTTTTAATGAAACTAAAAACTATTGATGATATAATACGTTGTATACAGTAACATGAAATGCGCTAAATTCCGATCGACATTTCGTTAAACCGCGAATAGAGTGGAGGACAATCATGGATATTAGCAACATCACCATTCGTAAAATAACCAGTGAAGGTAAGATGAAAGCGATCGTTTCAGTCACTTTTGATCATGTATTTGTTGTGCATGATATTAAGGTGATTGAAGGGAACAACGGTTTTTTCATTGCCATGCCAAGCCGCAAAACGCAGGACGGAGAATTCAAGGACATCGTACACCCGATCAATTCTGAATTCAGGGAGTTTCTGTCACACGAAGTCCTGCAGAAATACCGTGAAGCATTAGAAGAACTGGAACTGGCACAACAGCAGCTGCAATCGGACGAGCTGCAGTCAGACGACGATGAAGATAAAGACCCTGAAAGCGAGTAGCGCATAATAAAAGGATGTTCAGTCATCGGCAATGAGAGAACAGGCTCAATATACCATGGCCACCGGATGTAATTCCGGTGGCTGTTTTGATAGCCGGCAGCAGGGCAGATTAAGCGATTGAGTTTCCTGTTGTCAGCCGGACTCTGTGATATACTATATCTGATTTTAAAGGTGGCTGTCATGAGAAGATAACTGACAGTAAGGAGGTCGTATGGACAAAAAAAAGTTTATTCTTTCACTTGATCAGGGCACAACCAGCTGCCGCGCTATTTTATTTGATCAGGCAGGGCAAAGCGTCAGCCGCTCACAGCAGTCCATTAAACAGTCTTACCCGCAGCCTGGCTGGGTTGAACATGATCCCGATGAGATTTTGCGCCAGCAGATCGCTGTCATGCAGGATGCAGTCGCCCAGGCCGATATCGAACCGGCGCAAATTGCCGGTATTGGCATTGCAAATCAGCGGGAAACATTGGTCGTCTGGGAAAAAAACAGTGGCAGACCAATCTGCCCGGCCATTGTCTGGCAATGCCGTCGGACGGCCGATATCTGTGCCAGCCTGGCAAAAGACGAGGTGTTTGCCGGTCAAATCCGTGATAAAACGGGGTTGCTGATCGATGCGTATTTTTCCGCGACAAAGCTGATGTGGGTGCTGGATCATGTCAGCGGTGCGAGAGGAAAGGCCGTTAAAGGAGAACTGATGGCTGGAACCATCGATACCTGGCTGATCTGGCATCTTTCCGGCCGGGAAGCGCATGTGACAGATGCCAGCAATGCTGCCAGAACGATGCTTTTCAACATACATGATGGCTGCTGGGATAAAGACATCCTCAGTGCACTGGACATACCTGAAGTGATCTTGCCAAAAGTGGTGCCCTCTTCAGGTATTGCCGCGACGCTGGATCCGGCCATTTTGCCGGGACAGATTCCGATAGCCGGAATTGCCGGTGATCAGCAGGCAGCCTTGTTTGGCCAGACTTGCTTTGAGAAAGGCATGACCAAAAACACCTATGGCACAGGCTGTTTTATTCTGATGTACACGGGACATGCACCTATGCAGTCGCAGAACCGGCTTTTAACAACAGTCGCCTGGGATATCGGACGCGGACTTGAGTATGCTTTGGAAGGCAGTGTGTTTAACGCTGGTTCTGCGATTCAATGGCTAAGGGATAATCTGGGTTTATTTGATAAATCATCTGAATGTGATCGTCTGGCTGAACAAGTGGCGGATACAGGGGGGGTTACGTTTGTACCTGCTTTTACGGGTCTTGGCGCACCGCACTGGGATATGCAGGCGCGTGGTATGTTTACCGGACTGACCAGAGGCACAGGACGGGAACATTTGGCCCGCGCGGTGCTTGAAGCGATTGTTCATCAAAGCCAGGATATACTGGCCTGCATGCAGGCTGACGCAGATATCAAGATGCCAGTTTTGCATGTGGACGGCGGTGCCAGCGTGAGTGATGTGATGATGCAGTTTCAGGCAGATATGAGCGGCATAACTGTTGACAGGCCTCAGGCAATTGAAACGACAGCCTTTGGTGCCGCCTGTCTGGCAGGACTGGCTGTCGGCATATGGCCTGATCTTGAAAGTCTGAGACAAATACGGCGAAGTGATCGTCTTTTCCAGGCAGGGATGGACCAGAAAGAAAAGGAGAAAAGGCGCACGATGTGGCAGCAGGCGATTGTCACGGCAATGGAGCATGGCCGTCGATCAGTAAGATGAACCACTCAGAAAGATATAAAGATGATGCAGCGCGCCGGCAACAGACGGGTCAAGACAATCCGCCCGGAAAATCCAGGCGTGACCGCCAGAAAAAAGTCGGTTTTCAAACGTTGAGATCGGGTGTTTTGCTGGCTTTGGCCTTCATGTTGATCGTCACGGTTCTGTTTGTTTTGCTGTCTGACAGTGGGACAGCTTCAGACATGATAACAGATGACGGGTTTTATCTGGGTGATTCTGATTCTCAGACAGGTCTGATAATCCTTTATGATCAGATGCTGCAGCCAGAGCAAGTGAATGCCTTCATGGGTTTTCTGACGGAAGCCGGCGTCAGCAGCGCCAGTTTGTCCTATGACGGTTTGACCGGCGAATCTGATCCGGCTCCGGAACGCGCTCACGATCTGATCAAAAGCAAACTGCATGATCTGAGTCTGCAGGCAGGCATGTCTGAGGATCAGATCTGGCTGCTGCTCCAGGGGCAGGCTGCTGATCTGGCACCTGCGCTGTTTTCTGCGACAGGATATGCCGGAGCGGTACTGCTGGATGCTTCGCAGCAAGATGACCGGCCGGATTCTGGCTGGTCGGTATATCCGCCTCGCAAACCTCTCATTATTTTCACATCACTCAATCAGCCGATGCTTGATGAATCGCTTTCCCTGTTTGAACAGTTGACAGGTGAAGACGCGAGGCTTTTTGCCGGCGCTCAGCCGGGCGTGACGGGCAGCAGCCGGCAGTACCGTTCAGCAGATGGCTTCACAGCATTGTACCTTTATGATCAGCATAGCAGTTCGCTTCTGACTTACGACTATAGACTGGTATCGGATCTTGCGTTCGAACTGGCATCGTTTTCGGCTGCTGCGTCTGAGGAGACTGACGGATCAGTCCCGGTACGGGCCTATGCAGCGGCTGGCCTGGCGTCGATTCAGTATCTGAGATTTTTTGTGTTGCTTATGATTGGACTGATCGCGGTCCCGTTTATGGCTGGGATCACCGTCAGATACCGCGTCAGCAGACAAGCTGAAGACTTTGACAGAAAAACCAGGCAGCGTTCTGTTCATGTTCTGAGCGCCTGCCGACCCATGTTGATCTGGCTGCCGGCCCTGGCACTCTGGCTGGTGATTGTATGGACAGGCAGCAGCCTGCCGGTTTCTGATCTAAATGCAAATGTACAGCTGGCCGCATTTCTTGTGCTGCCTGGCTGTTATGGGCTGCTCAGCTGGATAACAGAATGGGTCAGACTGCAAAAGACAGGTCTTCCGCTCCCCCGCCGCTTACCGGCCGACTGGCTGAACAAGTGGCCGGCAGTGGTGCTGGCGATCCTGTCAGCCATCGCGTTCTGGATCTGGAGAAGCCTTCAGTTTGGTCTGCCTCAGCCTGATATTATGACAGCTGGATTGTCTGCTCTTTTTGTGTTATGGCATCTGCCGGGTCTTTGCTTCGAAAACGAAGTGCAAGGTTTCAGTCAGGCAGATTCAGCCGGCAAACACCACCTGAAGCTGTTAAACTGGCTGTGCCGTGTCTGGCCATATATGCTGGTCAATCTTTTTGTTTTTATTCAATACGGGCATCTGTCTGGACTGATTGTGCTGATCATGCTTGTATTGCTCGGCTGGTCGGCTCAGGTTGGCCGGATAATCACCGCAGTGACCGGACATGCCTGGGCCGGCCGTCTGGCCAGGGCGCTTCTGCTTGCATCTGCCTGGCTGAACCCTGTTTCGCTCAACGCGATATTTCGTTGACAAAGAGCTGGTGCAATGGTAATATTATTCGGTGACCGCTTTGCGCAGGCCAGATATAAATGCTTTTGCATGAAAATGCTTTCGCATGCCTGGAGTAAGCGAGACTGATTTACAGGGAGGAAACGATATGTATGCTGTTATAGCAACCGGTGGTAAGCAGTACCGGGTATCGGTGGGCGACGAAGTGTTCATCGAGAAAATGACTGCTGAAGAGGGAGAAACCGTTACCTTTGACCAGGTTTTGGCTGTTTCTGATGATGAAACGGGTCTGACACTGGGTCAGCCTTATCTGGAAGGGACTGCAGTGGAAGCTGAAGTCGTGAAGCAGGGCCGCCAGAAAAAGGTGATTGTCTTTAAGATGAAGGCAAAAAAGGGCTACCGGAAAAAATCCGGACATCGTCAGCCTTACACACGTGTCCGCATCACTAAGATTCAGGCGTGACCGCAGCAGGTCTGTGCCAGTTAATCGGATATAGACAGGTCTGATGTCATGATAACAGTAACAATCTGGAGGACTAAAACTGGTTTTATTCGACGTTTTCAGGCTTTAGGGCATGCAGGCTATGCGCCTGCCGGAACAGATATCATCTGTTCCGCCATAACCGCTATAACGTCTACTGCAATCGGCAGCCTGCAGGATATTGCCGGGATCAGCCCGGAGGCTGAAATGGAAGATGGCTTGATATCCTGCCGCATTCCTGATACAGTCTTTATGACAAAAGAACAGTTAAGAGCAACTTCCATTATACTGGAGTCCATGGTACTGGGATGCAGACAGATCGAGCATAGTTATGGCCGAACCTATGTACAG
>SLHU01000006.1 GCA_007135995.1 Clostridiales bacterium
ATGTCATCAGCAGTAAAGCCAGCACGATCAGAATGATCAAGCTGGCTCTGCTGCGTTTTACGAGATTGTCTGCTGGCTGCTGATTCATATCAATCCAGCTGATATCCTTCCTGTGTATTAAATACGCCATCTACAGCGTGTTCCATAGCATACTTCAGCATATCCAGTGCGACCAGGATGCCTTCGCTGTCAGCACGCTTTGAATGGAAAGCGGCATTGCCGTCAATATAAAAGCCGGAATATTCGCCATCTATAAAGACATAATAAGTATACGCATCACGAGCCGTAAATTCAACCACTTGTTGTCTTTCCGGCATATCATTTCCCGGATCCGGCTTGAGATGAAAGACGATTCTGGCCTCAGCATCAAGATCAGGCGCTGCGTCAACATCCAGGCCTGCCATCATCACACCGATGATGCTTTGATAAAAGGGAGTGAAAAGGCTTCGGTTACGCTCGTTGAAAATTTTCGCGTCCTCGCCGTTCAGTTCAAACTCAACCTCTTCATCCGTTGCCCGCTGATCCTGATCCATAGTGATATCAACAACAAATTCTGTGCCCAGTATATCCGCCTCGATTCGATCAACCGACCAGATACTGATCAGCTGGACGAAACGGTCAAGCATGTCTGTCACGCGCATGTCGATTGTCGCGAAAGCGTCGGCGCGCACTGTAAAGACAGCGGGGATCTGGCTGCTTATCGCGTAGAAGTGATTGCCGTCAGCCTTCGCGCCCAGACTGATCAGTGCCTGGTCCGCGCCTGCCTCAAGCTGAAAAACATATTGCGGCTGATCTAGCCCGTACTGGCTCAGATCCTCCGGATTAATTTCCACGAAGCGGCTGACAGAAATATTCAGCGCTTCCTCAAGCAGCCGCATCAAGCCTTCCGGACTGCCGGGCCGGCGAATAGGTTCAAGCACATTAAAATCAAAATACTCAGTACCGGAGCCAAGCTCGCCCATCAGGGTGCACTCGGTGACAATTTTCACATCATCACGGGCTCGCTCAAAAGTAAACATCGATAGTTCTTCCAGATCGATATTCAGGACCATACCGTCATCAACCAGGTCAAGCCTTGTCTGGCGAATACGATTTCCAGTTGCTGAAGCAACCGTGCACACCCGGCCAGTATCATCCAGCATGACATAATCAAAATTACCGGACACCAGTTCCCGACCGAATTTTATGACATGACGGTCTCCGTTATTTAATGTGACAGTAAAGGTTGTTTCCGGATTTTCCAGTCCGTACTGATCCAGATCCTGTGCGTTCGTTTCAATTTCAGTGCTGGTATAAACAACAAGCGCCACATTGGCGATTTGCTCAATTGCACGGCTTGAAAACGGAAAATCTTCCATGCCTTCTATTTGCCAGATCCGCTTTGATCCATTATCGTCGGTGACCTCATCCGGAACCAGTGAAAACTGGTCATCCGGATTAACAATATCAATTCTTGAGACATCACTCAGTTCCGCTTCAAATACAGGATCAATCGCAGGCCTGGTGGTCATGGTCGTTTCTTCCGGCTCATTTCCCGGCAGCTGGCTGCTGATGGCCAGAGCGGCCACCAGCACTGCAAGCACACCTGCAAAAATGATCAGTGTTTTGCTTTGTTTCTTCATGTACAAGCCTCCATATCAGCTTCATGATCTGCCTGATCGGCTGACAGTCTTAAAGATGCTTGCGCTTACGGTAGATAATCAGCGCTGCCAGCAGCATAACAATAGGAATGATAATCATAGCCAGTGCCGCAACAAAAACATTTGTTGATTGTGTACCACGTGTCACAACATATGAAGGCGGCATTTTGGCGGCAATAAAGATACTTTCGCCCTGGTCAGCACCAGACAGCCACTGGATGCTGTAATAGAAAAGATTTGCGTTATAGATATTCGAGCCAAATGTCTGCAGAATCTGATCACCAAACACTTTGCTGCTGCCGACAACCATGACTTTGGCTGATTCGCTGACAACATTGCCCATCCAGCCGCGGTTTTCAGAAAGCATCGCGATATTCTGCACGCCGGCAGGTGACGATGCTTCCGGATCTGCCTTGTGTTCCGCAACACCTTGTTCAGTGGTTGTCAGAACAGGCTCAACTTCAATCCAGTCTTTTGTATTGAAAAGCTCATTGACACCTCTGACATTTTCAACGAGTGTCCAGCCGTCAACAGTGGTTTCAGTGACCGTTCCTGCTGGTGCTATCGCCCTGATCATATAAGGGTCATCCTGATAACGGTGATCGCGATCACCTTCACGGATTTTATCATTGCTCAGTTCGAGATTAAATTCAAACAGCAGGCTGTTGAGTTCATCATATTCCTGATTACTATAATCACTGATCAGCATAAAGCTGCCGCCGTTACGCAGATAATCAAAGATCAGCTGGCGGCTTGATGGTGATATATCAATTTTCGGCGACGCCATAACCAGAACCGAGCAATCTTCCGGTATCGCATCAAGACCGAACAGATCAAGGGTCTGAACATCAAAATTATTGCTGTTCAGGATGGTCACCAGTGTATTATAGTTTGCTTCATGGCTGATTTCATCATGGCCTGTGGTGAAGTAGACAACAGGTGTTGTCTCCGACAAAACATACTTGACGGCTCCGGTAAAGCTTTGCTCGGCTGTAATGCCGGCCAGATACTGGGAGCGTGTAGTCTGGTCAACCCTGACATTGAAAATGTCATTATAGGATACAACAGTCGCTTTTTGGGTTTCTTCACTTCTGACAACAAACGTATTGGCTGCCGGCTCAAGATATCCTTCCGGATCCAGTTCATTTATGATACCAGGATGGCGGTCGGGATTAACGTAGCGAACTGTGACCCTGCCATTGCTCTGGCTTGCGTATTCATCCAGCATAGGACGAATCCTGTCGTAGCGTGTATCGGTGTCCGCATCAAACAGACCGACTATCTCTACGTCTTTGTCCATTTCGTCAAGCACTTCACGCGTCACGTCGCCAATTGAGTATAGGCCTTCACTTGTCCAGTCCCACTTTGTCTGCTCTCCTAAAACAACATCAAATACAATGTTGAAAATAAGCAGAACGGCTATGAACAAGACGGTAAACAAAACAGAGAAACGTTTCAGCGAACGTGACCGCTTATCCACTTTGCGATTATTCTTTTCTTTGACCATTGCTTTTTCAGCTTTTTTATTATTATCCATTTTATATCACCCCTGACTCCAGCGCCGTTTTTCGATAACCCGGTTTGTCAGGAACAGGAAAACGGCAACAATACTGATAAAGAATATAATCGGTGACAGTTCAAAGATACCATTAACGTAGTTGCTCAGACGTGCTGACGGATTCAGCCACTGCAGCGCAGATGTAACAGACCTGCCCGCGGCATCAATCTGCAGATCTGTCAGTCCGAAAACGTTGATTCTGTCAATTAATGTGGCTGCCAGTGAACCGATCATGTTAGAAACAAAGTCGAGCAGTGTCAGTACGATGATAATAATGAATGATATAACGGCTGCTATAATCTGATTTTCAGTTAGGGCCGAAGCAAAAACACCAATCGAGACATATGCCGCGCCCAGGAATATAAAGCCAATATAAGCGACCAGAACGCTGATATCAACAACTCCGCCATAAAGGCTGGTGATGATCACATGAATCAGCGTACCGCCAGTCATTACACCAAACAGTGCCAGCGCTGCCAGATACTTGCCCAGGACGATCTCAACCGAGTTGGCGGGTGACGTATAAAGCAGCACTTCAGTACCGTTCTTGCGGTCTTCTGAAAACGCCCGCATTGTCATCAAGGGAATGATCACAAAGAAAAATGACTGAATAAAGGAAATCTGGCCAACCAGATCCAGATAAGCTGACAAGACGCCTGAAGCGAAAAACAACCCGCTGATGGCCATGAAAATCGCTATGACCACATATCCCATCGGGGAACGGAAATATGCGAAGAACTCACGTTTAAATATTGCTAGTGTGCGTTTCATATAATATTATCCCCTCTTTCCTGTCTGATAAGAGCTGGTAACCTGAAGGAAGATGTCTTCCAGCGTCGGATCCATAGATTTCATCTCAATGATCGGCCAGGTATTGCGGGCCATCTCGAAAAAGATCTGTTTGCGTACGTCAAGATTCGGCTCATTCTCAATTTCGTAAATATTGATGCCATTTTCTTTTTCTGCGAACAAGTCAGCCTGGCGAATGCCCGGAATCAGGCGAAGCTTCTGAATGATCTCTTTTGACGGACCTTCTGCGCTCAGCTGAACTTTCGATGTTTTAGCCATCTTGCGCGACAGACCGTCAGGTGTATCAACAGCTGCGATAGCGCCCTTGTTAATAATAACAACCCGTTCGCAAACAGCCTGAACTTCCGGCAAAATATGTGAACTCAGGATTACCGTATGCCGTTTGCCCAGTTCCTTGATGAGGTTGCGGATTTCAATGATCTGCTTTGGATCAAGGCCCACAGTCGGTTCATCGAGCACGAGCACTTCCGGGTTTGCCACAAGCGCTTGTGCGATACCTACCCGCTGACGATAGCCTTTTGAGAGGTTTTTAATCAGACGGCCGGACACATCCGTAATTCGAACCAGTTTCATAATTTCCGCCAGCTGCTTGATCCGCTTTTCACGCGGGACACCTTTTAGTTCACAGACAAACCGGAGAAACTCCATAACGGTCATATCCAGGTACAGCGGCGGGTTTTCAGGCAGATAGCCAATCGACTTTTTCGCCTCATGAGGCTCCTCGAGTATATCATGGCCATTGACCTTGACAGTACCTGATGTCGCTGACAAATACCCGGTCAGGATATTCATGGTAGTTGTTTTCCCTGCACCGTTCGGGCCGAGGAATCCAAGAATCTCACCTTTTTCGACAGTAAAATTGACATGGTCAACAGCAAGTATATCACCGTAATATTTGACCAGATCGCGAATTTCAATCATCTTTCCCTATCCTCCTTGCCATTGCCTGCGAAGCAGACAGGCCTTTGCTTTTACACGATCAGATTATATCAGAAAAGACAACAACTGCCGGCAGTTGTCACAATTGTTCAGATTTTCTCACGATTCTGGAACACTTTGCCAAAAATCCGCGTCAGGCAGCTCGCGCCTGCAACAACCGCCGGCGCAGCCAAAGCGGATCATGTCTATGAGACAACTTTAATCAGCGAGATCATCAAATCATATCTGAAAACGGGAACAGCTCATAAGCCGCATTATTGTTCTATTGATCAAAATGAAGGGGCATTGATTTTTTTGCCGAAACGGCGTCTTTTGACGGACCGGTCGTGTACGAACGCGCCTGCGATCCCCTGGCGCAGCGTATTGTCACATCAGATTTAAGGTGACAGCAAAACACCCGTCCGTATGATGTTCGGACAGTTTCGTGATCCCTCACCGCCAAAGCTAAGCGTTTATACGGGGACTGCGCACAATTGATTTGTTCAACAATGTACGCAGTGCCTTTTCAGGCGCCGAAACGATTATACTTGATTTTACTCGGATTATAGCGTTTCATACTTTCAAGCATGCGCTCATCCGGTTCAAAAAGCACAACGACGCGCTGATTTTTATAATTCGCCACAAAAAACCAGGTGTTTTCTGAATCAGGCGAGGATGAACAGTCAAGCAGTTCATATTTGCCTTTCTTTGCCTGGCGATATTCATCACTGTCAACTTTCGCCATTATCTCAAAAGCTCTGGCACGGCCGCTAAACACTCGTTTTCTTCTTCTTTTGGCGATAATCATATCTATATCAATTTCGCCATTTGTGACAATATACTCGTACTCACGATTCATGCCGGAAATAAAAAACCAAAGGCCGTAAACGACGGCAACCAGAATCAGCGGAACCAGAAAGCCAATGTAGCCTCCGAACATCATCACCAGCATCAGCACGATCAGGGCGGCAACAAAAAGACCCAGGATCTTCAAATAGTCTTTGCCTGTTTTTCGCCTGCTGACAATTTTCTCAAGAAATGTATCGTTCATTATACCCTCCACTATGAAAACAGAATCGTGATCATATTATATGCACTGCCTCGTTATGAGCAGTGATCTGCTGTTTTGCCGGCTGACACTGCTTTTAACATATTCTATTGTAACCGAAGATGCGATTAATTGGTAGAGGCGCCGGTACCGCATGATGCCATCCTGCGCGGCGCATTAAAAAAGCTGCCCGGATCATTCCAGGCAGCTTCATCATGAGATGCATTACTTTATTAAGACTGTTTTTAGTACATGCCGCCCATGCCGCCCATGCCGCCCATGCCGGGAGCGCCACCAGGAGCCGCCGGCTCTTGCTCTGGAATATCTGCCACAACCGCTTCAGTTGTCAGCAGGAGCGCTGCGATAGACGCTGCGTTCTGCAAGGCTGAACGTGTCACTTTAGACGGGTCAACAATGCCTTTGTCAATCATATCAACATACTGGCCGCTGATCACATCATAACCAATACCTTCTGTACTGTTGCGCACTTTTTCACAGATGACACTGCCGTCAACGCCCGCATTGATCGCGATCTGACGAACAGGCTCTTCCAGCGCTCTCAGGACAATTTTCACGCCTGTATGGATATCGCCTTCTGTTTCTTCAAGCAGTGCGGCAACAGATGGCAGTGCGCTGATATAAGCAGTTCCGCCGCCGGAAACAATGCCTTCTTCAACTGCTGCTCTTGTTGCTGCCAGAGCATCTTCGATACGCAGTTTTTTGTCTTTCATCTCTGTTTCAGTCGCTGAACCAACTTTGATAACGGCTACACCGCCAGAAAGTTTCGCCAGACGCTCCTGGAGTTTCTCGCGATCAAAATCTGATGTAGTTTCTTCAATCTGCGAACGGATCGAAGCAACGCGCGCTTTAATCTCAGACGCATCACCAGCACCGTCAACGATAATGGTGTTTTCTTTTTGCACTTTTACCTGACGTGCACGGCCCAGCTGCTCAATCGTTGTTTCTTTGAGATCAAGACCAAGTTCTTCAGTAATCACTTCTGCGCCTGTCAGTGTGGCGATGTCCTGCAGCATGGCTTTTCTTCTGTCACCAAAGCCCGGAGCCTTAACCGCAACACAATTGAACGTGCCGCGCAGCTTGTTGACCACCAGGGTCGCCAGCGCTTCGCCTTCAACATCTTCAGCGATCAGGATCAGTTTTTCACCCGCCTGAACGATTTTTTCAAGAATCGGCAGAATTTCCTGAATACTAGATATTTTCTTATCAGTAATCAGAATATAAGGATCTTCCAGTACAGCTTCCATTTTGTCGGAATCTGTTACCATATAAGGAGATACATAACCACGGTCAAACTGCATGCCTTCAACAACTTCAAGCTCAGTTTCCATTGTTTTAGACTCTTCAACTGTGATCACGCCATCAGAGGTTACTTTTTCCATCGCGTCAGCGATCAGTTCACCAATCAGGTAATCATTTGCTGAAATAGCAGCAACACGGGTAATATCCTGCTTGCCGGATACATCCTTCGACTGCTCAGCAATTGATTTCACAGCAGCCACGACAGCCTTGCTGATTCCTTTGCCAAGAAACATCGGATTAGCGCCGGCTGCCAGATTTTTCATACCTTCGCGAATCATTGCCTGGGCGAGTATGGTCGCTGTTGTTGTACCATCACCGGCAACGTCATTTGTCTTGGTGGCAACTTCCTTAACCAGCTGGGCGCCCATGTTTTCAAAGCGATCCTCAAGGTCAATTTCCTTAGCGATTGTCACACCATCATTCACAATCGTCGGCGCACCGTATTTTTTGTCAAGCACAACATTGCGGCCCTTCGGACCGAGTGTTACTTTTACTGTGTCAGCCAGTTTGTTGACACCTCTTTCAAGGGCATGTCTGGCGTTTTCAGAATATTTGAGATCTTTAGCCATTTTGATCTACCTCCTGTATATTTTTCTGTAAATTATTCAACAATTGCGAGAATGTCACTTTGCTTGAGAATCGTATATTCTGTACCATCCATCTTGACTTCGGTTCCAGCATACTTGCTGATCAGAACACGGTCACCCGCTTTGACTTCCATGTTGACTTCTTTTCCATCAACCATGCCGCCTGGTCCGACAGCAACGATTTCAGCTACCTGTGGTTTTTCTTTTGCTGTGCCCGGAAGTACGATACCACTTCTTGTCGTTTCTTCCACTTCGATCATTTTGATGACGACACGATCACCTAAGGGTTTGATTGTCATAATAAAATGCCTCCTTTATCTTATGGTTATTTTGTTTAATGGAGTTAGCACTCATCAACCAAGAGTGCTAACTCCAAAATTAATATAGGCCTTTTACCTTGTTTTGTCAATAGGGTTTCTTATAAACAAAATATGAAGAAATTAGAAACCATCATTTTATCAGATCAATCACAGCAGCGTGCTGACGATCAGAACAAACGCCCGGCCAGATCAGTTGAATAGACCCAGTCAAGAATTGCTGATCGGCTGATCAGATGACTGACTGCTGGGAAATAAGGAGATAAAAGCCCCAGAACCACAGTCAGGACAGTGAGCTGAAGCAGCGCAAAAGCAAGTCCGATCACCAGGCCTGCCAGCCGGTTCGTCAGCCCAAGCAAAGGGACTTTATCTGATACAGCCGTCAGTGACCGTGTTAACAAGTGGATGCCTATTGTCAGGACTGCGAAAGCGAAAATGAAAACGGCTGCCATCAGGGCCAAACGGAAAAGCGCAGCCGAAAACGCGGGATAAGCTTGTGTGAAATCTGTGTCGGGTTCTGGCATCTGCTCTATCAGCAGCCGCTCAATCGCCTCCGGCAGATTCATGCCTTCAATCACCGAACTGATATCACCATCTGATGTCCGTAATGGCTCAAGGATAGGCTGGCTGATTCTTTCTTCCATCGGCTGCATAAACGGGCGCTCTGACAGCCAGGACGAAAAGGGGCTGAGCATCAGCAATGTCAGAAAAAGTGATACGACAATGACAGCCAGCCGGCCGACCATGTTGATCAGACCGCGCCTATATCCGGTTATCACGTTGAGTATAACTAGAAGTACAATCAGAATATCAATAAGCACGCTTCTATACCCTCCATCACGCGTTGGGTTTTGCGGATCGTCCGCTTCTGGTTACGACACGCCGGATTCAGTCTCCGGAATCCTGCTGACTGCCTGGTTCAGTTGTCGCTTTTGACGTTTCATTTGCTGTTGATTTAGTCGTCTGCTTTGATGTTGGTTCAAGTGTTGGTTCAGGCGTCACTTCTTGTGTTGGTTCAGGTGTCACTTCAGGTGTTGGTTCAGGTGTCACTTCAGGTGTTGGTTCAGGATCCGGTTCATCTGGTTCGGCAGAGCCGGTTTCGTCTGTCTCATCAGGATCAGTCACCGGCTCAGTGTCCGAAGAACCATCATCCGGCTCAGTACCCGACGCGTCTGATTCATCTGGATCAGCCGCGTCTGTCTCATCAGGATCAGTCTCCGGCTCAGTGCCATCTGTCTCATACGG
>SLHU01000125.1 GCA_007135995.1 Clostridiales bacterium
GAGCATACAATGGCGAGTCAGTCTCTGATGTTGATACAGGCGCCAAGTTCTATACCAGTGAGAATATGGATGATGATGATATCATCGATCTGGTTTACGACTAAGCATCGACGTCTGAAGGTTTTGACAGGCAAAAAACTTACTAACCATCATAATAAAAAACAGCAAAAAAAACAGGCAGGCATGTCCTTTGGGCAATGCCTGCCTGCTTGTATATGCGTTTTCACAGATAAGCGGATTATCTGTGATCATGTGAGCGTCCGACTGGCATCATTCGCTTTCATGTTCTTGCACAAATTCCCTGGCCAGCCGCTGCAGCGCTTCCCGGTAGATTGCTGCCGCCGCCAGAAAAGAACGGATGTTCAGTGCTTCATTCACCTGATGCGCGGTTGATTCATCAGTAGAAAACCCGGGTCCATAGGCAACAATGTTTGGCATGGTTCTGGCATATGTGCCGCCGCCCATTGCGATCGGTTCGCTCTTCTCACCCGTAAGTGTGTTGTAGACATCTGTCAGGATCTGTACCAGTTTTGAATCTTTGGGCAGATAAAGCGGTTTCATGTGATCAACAATCTCCAGAGAAGCGCCATAGGGTGCCAGTTGTTTTTCAATCTGGCTGATGATCTGCTGGCTGTTCTGCGTCACCGGGTAGCGGATATCAATCAGCATGTCGCTTTGATCAGCTGTCATCGAGAGTACGCCGGCATTGACAGTTATTTCTCCTGACACATCTTCGCATTGTATGCCCAGGCTCAAGCCGTTTGTTTCATGCTTAAAAAAGTCCTGAAACATTTTGACAAACGGATGCGGCACATCTGCTGCCGCCAGTTTATCCGCTGCATCCTGCATGGCAATGGCAAGCGCGTTTTTGCCGTTTTCCGGCTCGGCAGCATGCGCGGGTACTCCCTCATAATTGATCGTCTCTTCCTCGTAACCATCAGCTGAGGTTTCAGAGTCGAAGCGCCAGTTCAGCCGGCAAAGCGCTGGCACCATGTTAGGTCTTTCCCCGGCTTTGCCGCCTGTCAGCTGCAGCGGACTGTTTGGGTTAAGCTCACGATGCGGTACCGACAGTTTGAGCCAGAGCACACCTTTTTCGGCATAAATAGTCGGGAATCCAGCATCGGCTGTAAACCCGGCATCCGGCAGATCGGCGTGTTCACGATAATGCTTCATGCACGTCATGCCGCTTTCCTCATCCAGACCGAGAATCAGGCGGATGCGGCAATCAGGTTGAAAGCCGCTGTCGGCCAGTGCTTTTATCGCGTATAGAGAAGCGATTGCCGGGCCTTTATCATCAGAAGTCCCGCGGGCAATGATCTGGTCTGGTGTAACGACAGCCTGCCAGGGATCGTTTTTCCAGCCGTCGCCTGCCGGCACGACATCAAGATGACAAAGTACCGCGATCAGCTTGTCACCTTCACCCCATTCAACATAACCGGCGTAGTGGTCCAGATTACATGAACGAAACCCCAGGCTTTCTCCCAGCTCCAGAAAATAATCAAGCGCTCTGGCGGTTTCAGCGCCATAGGGCGCATCCGGCTCAGCTTCGCCTTTGGTACTTGGGATGGCACAAAGCCCGACCAGGGCATCGATCATCTCCTGCCGATAGGCCTGCATTGACAGGGCAAGCGCATCAAGCTTGCTGGAGAATCTCAGCTTGTCTGTTTCGCTGATAGCATCGGCCTCATCTGCTGCTGCCTTATCATCAGCCTCATCTGACGCAGCCTGAGCATCTATCGCAGCTGTTGCTGCCGTGGCAGCTTCTGTGCGTCTGCTGGCGGCGTCGGCGATACCGGTCGGGCTGTCAGTCTGCTGTTGATACGCGAGCGTCTGCTCCCGGTCCTCAGACTCATCCTTATCTTCAACTTTGGATGGATTGATATAATCAACAAGTTCACCCGATTCGCATTCAGGATGCAGATGGCACAGCAAGCCGTAATATAGCCCCTTTTGCTTTGCTTTTTTTCCGCAGACAGCGCAGGCGTCTGTTGGCAGTTCATATAAATCAAGCAGGCCCGAAAGCTGTGCCAGCAGATATTCCATTTTATCAGCCGATAAAGGGAGAAGTGATTCCTGCTGCCGGATGCAGATAAAATTGTCATCCAGCTGATAATTTCTCAGCCGCAGGCTTCTGTGATGTTTGTCAAGAAACTTGGTCAGCGCTTTCAGACCGTCCTGAGAGATCCCCGCCACGGACGTTAGAAAACCTTTGAAGCGCTTCCCCTCAATAGCCGTGAACAGGTAACCGTTATATTCACCATAGGCTGATTCCTCTTCTGCGTTAATGCGCCAGCCATTCTGGTCAGCCAGCTTTTTTAGTTGTGTTGACAGCATACATATCTCCTTTGATCCTGTGTCGTGTTGATAAAGATATCACCTTCCTGTGTCCGCCTGTTCAGTCCCTGAAAACCTGCCAGTCAGACTTCATGAGCCTGACTGGGAAAAGACATGATCAGTTCAATAATAATATATCCTAAAACAGAGCGTAAAGTGTGTCATGAAAACGAAATTTTCAAAGAATATAGTTGTGAAAAGTAAGTGGACATGATACAATTGCTAAGGCCAAAATAACACACATGGGTACAAAACACCTGTTGCCTGGCCAGAACGGTTAAGGCTGCAACCCATGGAGGATTAAACAGGAGGAAAATTTTTTATGGCAGTTATCAGTATGAAGCAGTTGCTTGAAGCAGGTGTCCATTTTGGACATCAGACTCGCCGCTGGAATCCCAAAATGGCGGAGTACATCTACACCGAACGCAATGGTATTTATATCATTGACCTTCAGAAAACGGTCCGAAAAGTAGAAGAAGCGTACATGTTTGTACGTGAAGCCGCTTTGAGCGGCGGCACAGTTCTCTTTGTCGGAACGAAAAAGCAGGCTCAGGACTCCATCCGTGAAGAAGCTGAGCGATGTGGCATGTACTATATCAATAACCGCTGGCTTGGCGGTACATTGACGAACTACACAACCATCAAGAAGCGAATCGCCCGTCTGGAAGAACTTCAGGCGATGGAAGAAAATGGTACCTTTGATGTTCTGCCCAAAAAAGAAGTGTCGAAGCTGCGGCTCGAGATGGAAAAACTGGACAAGAATCTGGGCGGAATAAAAGATATGCCTGGTCTTCCCAGCTGTATTTTTGTTGTAGATCCGCGTAAAGAGCATATCGCTGTTCTGGAAGCACGCCGTCTGGGCATTCCGATTGTCGGAATCATTGATACAAACTGCGATCCGGAAGAAATTGATTATGTTATTCCCGGCAACGATGACGCGATTCGTGCGGTGAAGCTGATCGCCGGTAAAATGGCTGATGCTGTTCTGGAAGGCCGTCAGGGTGAACAGCTTGACATGGCTGATGTACCGGAAGGCATGATGGATGACGAAACAGCAGACGAGGCAGCAGACAGCGCGCAGTAAGGCGCGAAGGACTTGCACAAACGTTAATGTGATCAGTATGATAAGTTTTTTATAAACCCAGTGCGTCAATGCTGTTCTGAACGCACATGAGCGCTCAGAACAGCAGACATTGACCAGACAGATGTTTTTTGAATAGTTTTTAAAATAGTTTTTGATACGGAGGTAGTAACTAAATGGCTGTTTCAATAGAAATGATTAAAGAATTACGCGCGAAGACAGGTGCCGGTATGATGGACTGTAAAAAAGCGCTTACGGAAAACGACCAGGATCTTGAAAAGGCAGTCGCCTGGCTTCGCGAAAAAGGAATTGCTTCAGCAGACAAAAAAGCCTCACGCGTTGCTGCGGAAGGTGTTGTTGATGCTTATATCCATGCCGGCGGACGCGTAGGTGTTTTGATTGAAGTCAATATTGAAACTGACTTTGCCGCAAAAAATGAAGATTTCAGACGCTTTGTCCGTGATCTTGGCATGCAGGTTGCCGCGATGAACCCGCGTTGGGTTTCAAAAGATGAAGTACCGGCAGATGAGCTTGAAAAAGAGCGGACCATTGTTCGCAATCAGGCCCTGAACGAAGGTAAACCTGAAAAAATTGTTGATAAAATTGTTGAAGGCCGTCTGAGCAAGTTTTATGATGAAAACTGCCTGCTCGAACAGCCTTATGTAAAAGACGATTCAAAAAAGATCGGCACGCTGGTTAAAGAGATGATCGCTCTGGTGGGTGAAAATATTTCTGTCCGCCGCTTCACACGATATGAGATGGGTGAGGGACTGCAGAAGCGTGAAGAAAATTTTGCTGATGAAGTAAATAAGCAAATTAAATAACCACAAAAAAGGGGCATGAGTTTCATGCCCCTTTTTTATGGAACATTCGTATGGGGAGGATGACATGACGGCTGTTTATAAACGTATTTTGCTGAAAATCAGCGGTGAATCACTAGCAGGTGAACATGGGCAGGGAATCTGCAACGATACATTGCATCGAATCGGTGATACAATACACCGCCTGTCCAAGCATGGGGTTGAAGTCGGCGTTGTGGTCGGCGGCGGTAATTTCTGGAGAGGCCGGACCAGCAATGATATGGACAGGGTGACGGCTGACCACATGGGCATGCTGGCCACATCGATCAACTCGCTTGCCTTATCAGACGCGCTTGAGCAGGCAGGTGCAGTCACCCGGGTCCTCAGTGCCATCGAAATGCGGCAGATTGCTGAACCTTATATCCGAAAGCGGGCCGTCAGGCATCTGGAAAAAGGCCGTATCGTTATTTTTGCCTGCGGTACGGGCAACCCGTTTTTTTCAACCGATACTGCAGCCGCGCTGCGTGCCTCTGAGATTGAGGCTGATATTATGTTCAAAGCCACTATGGTAGACGGTGTTTACGATAAGGACCCCAAAAAACATGCTGACGCGATACGCTTTGAAACCGTAACACACGACCAGGTGCTTCAGCTTGGTCTGGGCGTGATGGACGCGACAGCTGCCGCGCTTTGCCGCGACAATAATGTGGCGATAGCGGTTTTCAGCATGGCTGATCCTGATAATATTATCAGGATGGCAATGGGTGAGAAACTGGGCACAATCGTCGGCTGACCTTTCATCCGGCGCATACCGCATTCTGGCAGTAAGGTCTTCAGCTGTCACGGTCAGCGCATGAGCTGTTGGCCGGCTGGGATGCAGCTGCTCAGGCCGATGTCCGGACAGCAGTAAATAATGACAGACGCAAAACAGGATCATGGCAGGCTTTGAGGTTTGCTGTGATCCTGTCATTGTCTAAAGAGAGTCGATCAGCTATAATATAAAAAACGTCTTACTATTAAGTATTTCATCTGTGGAGGTATTATTTATGGCGATGATAGAGCTGAGCAAGGAATCTTATAAACCTTACAAGGAAAAAATGAAAAAGACAGTTCATGTGCTTCAGGAAAACCTGAATGCCATCAGAGCCGGGCGGGCCAACCCCAAAGTCCTTGACCGCATCATGATTGACTATTATGGTGTTCAGACACCCATTCATCAGGTAGCCAACATTCAGGTGCCTGAAGCCCGCATGATCACCATCACACCCTGGGATCCGTCAACACTGACCGCGATCGAAAAGGCGATTCAGACTTCTGACCTGGGTATTAATCCGAATAATGACGGGAAAATGATTCGTCTGTCCTTTCCTGCCCTTACAGAAGAGCGGCGCAAGGATCTGGCCAAGACAACCCATAAATACAATGAAGAGGCGAAAATTGCGGTGCGTAATATCAGACGTGAAGCGCTTGACAAGTTTCGCGGACATGTTAAGAAAAAAGAAATGACGGAAGATATGCTGTCTGAAGCGGAAGAAGAAATACAAAAACTGACAGACCGGTATATTGAAGAAATTGATAAAATTACAGCTGAGAAGGAAAAAGATCTGCTGGCCATTTAAGCGGGCTTTTGAATTAGCATGGCACTGGCTTGACCTGATACGGCAAGCCCAAAATCAGCCGGGCTTAGATGACCCGGCTCTTTTGTGAAAGGAATGCAATGCGCCTGATTGACCGAATGTTACAGTGGATTTACTTCAGCCGCCTGTTCAGGAGCGGACAAAGTAAAAGAGATCAGAAAGCACCTCAGCAGCCGGGACTGGATCAGGCGAAGCTGAAAGTGCCAATGCATCTGGCTGTGATTATGGATGGCAACGGCCGCTGGGCACAGCGCCGCGGACTGCCGAGACAGGCTGGTCACCGCCAAGGATCTGAAAAGCTTCAGGACCTGTGCCGCATGTGCGGCAATCACGGCATAAAGTATCTGACGGTGTATGCCTTTTCAACTGAAAACTGGAATCGTCCGCAGGATGAAGTCCATACGCTGATGGCCCTTTTTGTTGAGTTTTTTCATCGTTTTGATGCTCAGCTGGCAGAAGAAGGGATCAGGGTGAGATTTTCAGGCGACATAAATAATCTGCCTGAGCATATCCAGAAGATTATCAAAAAAGCTGAGGCTGACTCATATAACCGTCAGCGCATGCAGCTGATTATCGCGATCAATTATGGCGGCCGCCGTGAACTGGTTCAGGCATGCCAGAAACTTGCGTCAAAAGCAGCTGCCGGTGAAATCAGTCCGGACTCGATTGATGAGGATCTGCTCAGCCGGCACTTGTATCTTCCCGACGTGCCCGATCCTGACTTGATCATCCGGCCAAGCGGCGAGCAAAGATTGTCGAATTTTCTTATCTGGCAGTCGGCCTATTCTGAACTTTGGTTTTCTGATGTGCTCTGGCCTGATTTTTCCGAATCAGATCTTCAAGAAGCACTCACAGCATATACACGGCGTGACCGCCGCTATGGAGGCATTAAGAAATCGTGAAACAAAGGGTCATCACAGGTATTCTATTCGCAGCCGGCGTTGCCTTGTTTGTTATACCGGGGATCTGGCATCCTGTTTTTCCAATGACAATGCTGGTGATCGCGGCAATCTGGTCCGGCAGCGAACTGGCTTCGGCTTTCCATACCTGTGGACTGTATCCCAGCCGCAGTGTGATTTTAAGCGGGGTGCTGCTGTTGCCGCTGGCCGGGCTGCTGAGATTGTTTAACCTGCAGATGGCTTCAGCGCTGGCAATTCTGGTAGGCCTGCTGTTTTGGCTGATCATCATCAGCTGTCTGTTTATGCTGATTCGCCGCGGACCGCAGTCCCTGCCAACTGCGTCGCTTTCTTCCGGACTGCTTCTTTATCTGCATGTGCCCTTTGTCATGGCGTCCATAATGCTGCTTTTTCTTGAGCAGGGGTGGCTCTGGTTTACCATTGGCCTGCTGTCGCCGTGGCTGTCGGATGTTTTTGCTTATTTCACCGGCTCGGCGCTGGGCAGACATAAAATTGTCCCGAAAATCAGTCCGAAAAAAACAGTTGAAGGTTTTTTTGGCGGACTGGCCGGAACAATGCTGGTGATGGGCGTTGCTTTCTATATGCTTCAGCCCGTATTCGCAGTGGACGGACAAATGATTGGCTGGCATATAGGCTTCGCGCTGGCAGCGGCCGTGCTGCTGAGCGTGGCATCACAGATGGGTGACTGGCTGGCGTCTGGCATCAAGCGATGGTGTCAGATCAAAGATTTCGGCCGGTTTTTGCCTGGACATGGCGGCATGATGGATCGTTTTGACAGCGCACTGCTGACACTGCCGAGGGCACTGGCACTGGCGGTGATCCATCAGCAGCTTTTCTGACCAGCCGGAATCTGATTTGCAAAAGAACGCTTTTTGCCATATTGTGTCATCATCCGTTCAAAATGATGCGCGATGATAAGAAGAGGGTTGTTGATCGAAAATAGATGTGAATAGCAGACAAGATCAACGTCAGTTGAAACTATGTAATCAAAAGTAAGCTTATCAGCCGAAAGATAAATAAGTTGAAACAAAGCAATCGAAAGATAAATTGGTAATCGAAAGATAAGTGAGCATAAACTAAGCAATTGCAATATAAATATGTTGAAGACTGGAGTGATCAAGTGCAAGGTCAGCCAATAGCGATATTAGGATCGACTGGATCAATAGGAACACAGACGTTAGAGGTTTGTGAATATTTACAAAGACCGGTAGTTGCTCTGGCAGCAGGCGCTCAGGTTGACTTGCTGGAAAAGCAGGTTCGTCAGTTTAAGCCTCGCCTGGTCAGTATTGCGCGGGAACAAGACGCGGCGATACTCAAAGAGCGCCTGCGCGATGTGTCGCCGGCGGTGGACGTGATGTATGGCCGTGAAGGCAATCTGGCCGTCGCGACCATGAGCGATGCGAAAATGGTTGTTGCCGCGATGGTCGGGGCCGCCGGTCTTGAACCTGTGATGGCGGCGATCAAAGCCGGCAAGGCTATTGCGTTGGCCAACAAGGAAACACTGGTGACCGGCGGGGCGCTGGTTGTGCCGCTGCTCCAGGAATATGACGGTACGCTGTATCCGGTGGACAGCGAGCATTCAGCCATCTGGCAGTGCCTGGCAGGAACAGCTCCGGACAGCCTGCAGCGCATATTGCTCACTGCTTCCGGCGGACCGTTCCGCGGTTATAGCCGCCAGCAGCTTCGGAAGGTGAAACTGGAAGACGCGCTGAAACATCCTACCTGGCAGATGGGCGGCAAAATCACGATTGATTCTGCTACCTTGATGAACAAAGGTCTGGAAGTCATTGAGGCAAGCTGGTTATTTGGCTGTCCGGCAGATCAGATTGAAGTGGTGATTCATCCGCAGAGTATCATTCATTCAATGATTGAACTGCGCGACGGGTCTGTGCTGGCCCAGATGGGCTTTCCCGATATGAAACTGCCGATCCAGCTGGCCCTGACCTGGCCGGCCCGGGTGCCTCCCGGAGGACAGCCGCGGTTTGACCCGTTTTCGCCAAAAGCAAATCAGCTGACATTCGAGCCTCCTGACTATGATACGTTTCCGCTGCTGGCTCTGGCTTACGACGCCGCAAGGCAGGGGGGAACCTTGCCGGCTGTCATGAACGCTGCCAATGAAGCGGCTGTGGAGCGTTTCCTGGCACGGCAGATAGAATTTGCGGATATTGAGAATGATGTGAAACGATGCATGGATATGCATCTGAAAAAAGGATATCTGTCCAGTTTTTCTTATGATGATCTGATGGAAACAGATCGCTGGGCCAGATCCTATGTGAAGGAGTTATAACCAATGGGTGTCGTTATTGGTTTATTGATTTTAAGTGTGATGATGATTGTGCACGAGCTGGGGCACTACCTGACTGGCCGCAAGCTGGGCTTTGAAATAGAAGAATTTTCTATTTTCATGGGACCTGTCCTGTTTTCGTGGCGAAGGAACAATATCAAGTACAGCCTGAAGCTGCTGCCCATTGGCGCGTCTGTCCGATTCGCGGGCGAGTATGATGACGACCATGATCTGAAAAAGAAAAATGACAACCCAGGCTATTTCTATAATCGTCCTAAATGGGCCAGAGCGATCGTGATCAGCACCGGACCGGCGCTGAATCTGCTTTCGGGTGTACTGGCCTTTCTGATTATGTTCTCATCCTTTGGCTATACGC
>SLHU01000372.1 GCA_007135995.1 Clostridiales bacterium
ACAGATCAGAAGTAATCATAAATACAGGCTGGTTTGCTGCGGAAAAAAGCAAGGATCAGATTCTTTTGCTGATCAGACAGTTCCTGACTGAGTTCAGCTTCAGAAACTGTAGTCAACTCGTTCAGATCACGGCTGCCCAGCAAAAGACTCGCCAGAGCTTCCGCGCTGATATGAAGATCAGCCTTTGTGCCAGGGGATATATCCTGCGGCTTAAAAAAGACATGATTGCCTGTATGTGATAGATTGACCTGATATATACCACTGTTATCTGGTAAAAATACATCTGAAACGGCTATTTTACAGGTTAGCTCAGGCAACCAGGAAGGCAGTTTCAGCATTAACATGGCCTGCCTGATATTCAGCACTCTTATTTGACCGGCAGTCTGCAGTGTTCTCTGGACTGGATCAACTTCATTGAATAAAGATTCTACTGGCATGTGAACAGGAAAACGCATCTCAAGAAGCCTGAACTGTGAATCAAAACGTCTGATAAAGCTAAGCAACCCTTTCAGCGCTTCAGTGTCGGTTACAGCCCAGTCCAGCACATGAAATATTTCATCACCGGGATTTGGAAAGGCAGGATCGGTCTTCTTCTCATAGACCATGTACCCTTTTTCACTGCCATGATCATCTGCCCAGATATAGGTATAACGCTGATCCAGATAGGGATTTTTGTCCAGCAGCATGCTCCAGCGTGTGCCTTCTCTGACAAGCGCACCATTTGTATGCTCAATGAACTGATTATAAATTTTTTCGATCACTGGCTGATCAAGCCTGTCCGCCAGTCTCACCTGGCCGGACGGGGCAAACTGCCTGAGTTCTCCGAAAGGAATATCCGCCTTAATTCTCCGGCAGCCGAAATCATAACCAAACTGGTGATAATAGGCAAAAGAAAATGGGTACAAATAGGAAAATATCTGGTTCTTATGAGGTGTGTCCTCGAAAATCGCCTGCATAATTTTTCTGATCGCGCCCTGGCGCCGATACTCCGGCCGCGTGCCCACACCGGCAATGCCGCACATATTGACTACCTGACCTTCAAACCGCATTTTAAAATCAATCGCGTACACCACAGCGATCAGTGTATCATCCAGAAAAGCACCCCAGGGTATCGCGACTGGCTTTTTCCCCTCTGGCCCCTGCAGCAGTCTTTGTTCAGCTTCGGCTTTTTTTATCTCATCCAGCACTGCACGATATCCGCCTGGCGAACGAAACGCGACTGACTGTACCTCAGCAACTGCTTTTGCTTCATCAAACTGTCTGACATCAAGTGGTCTGATTATCATCGTTTAACCCTACATCTTTCTTTATTGATCACCAGATCTGCGGTCTGATCACTGATTTTGCTTCATGCAGCTGCCACAAATCATGTCTACTATTCTATCAAAAAAGAACGCTCTTGAGCGTTCTTTTCTTCGGTAAACTGGTATAACAATGCATCTTTCGATTCATTGCGCTCATCTTTCCATACATTCCTCTTACTAGATGAGGGAATGACTGTTTGTGAGAGCGCAATGATCAAGATGCTGCTGTGCTTATGGCCGGAAAAACACTGCCTTCAACCGATTAATCAGCGAGAGCCGCTGCGCTGTCATATGTCACAGATCAACCGTCTGATGCTGACGGTGAGACTCATAAAGTGCCAGAAGCGCTCTCAGCGCTATGCTGCCCTCTGATTGATCAATCGGAAAAACAGACCGGCCCGGCTGCCATTCGTCAAGGCTGTCGTAAAATGACGCGATCAGCCGTGCATGTCCCTGTCCCCAGTAAGCTTTATCTGCCGCCGGACCTTGTGTCAGCTGATTGCTGTCTGCACCGTATGTGCGCCAGGTCTTCAGCCAGAAAGCGGATGATGCTGATGCTGATGCCTGATCAGACAATGAACATTTCTCCTCCAGAATCCTGGCTGCATGTATCAGCAGTTCATCTTTTTGCGAAGCAGTCAGCAGATGTCCCTGCTGACTGAACAGATCGAAGCTGTCACCTTCAAGCTTCAGCCTATATGCGTCCGTCAGAACTTCAATCAGAGGCGGTGCGTCTGTCACATAAGCATTCGTTGCGTAAAAAGATGTTTTTGCACCGTTATCCAGTTCTATCAGGCATTCAGCTGTATCTTCAACCTCTATCTGCAGACCGTCACGCCGCTGGCTGTACTGGCCATTTACACGTACCGGACTGCCTGTCAGCCACAGGAGCAGATCAAGGGTGTGAATCGCCTGATTGATCATCACGCCGCCGCCTTCTGTATGCCAGCGGCCGCGCCAGTCTGCCTGATTATAGTATGTTTGATCACGATTCCACATCAGGATGGCTCTGCCGCCTTTCACCTGACCCATTAACCCTGACTGCATCAGAACCCAGGCGTCCAGAGACGCTTTATTATAACGGTTCTGAAAGCAAATTCCAATTTGTCTGCCGCTTTTCAGCCCGGCATGATGCAGTCTTTCAATATCATCAAGACTGATGCCGCAAGGTTTTTCCAGCAGCACATGACAGCCCTGTGACAGCGCTTCAGCGGCCTGGACAGCATGCAGATGATGAGGTGTGCAGATATGAACAAGATCAGGTTTTATCTCTGAGAGCATCTGTTCAATTGTTTCATAAACAGCAGGCTTCTCACTTGTGTCACGGTATAATGTATCTGCCTTCCAGATTTCCGCTATGGATCTGGCCTGATCAATCAAAGGATCTACAACCGCAACTAAATCAACATAATCCATTCTCGCCAGTGACTGAACATGCATCGGAGCGATGCATCCGCATCCGATCAGCGCGCTGCGCCATCTGCGTTTTTTATGTTTCACGGGTTCATCCGGCAATATCCCAACACCCGTTTGCCGCTGCATCTTCATTACATTACTCATCATTTTTATTTTACGTCAGGCGCCAAAATAACGATTGCCAGTCAGCGCTTTTCAAACAAGACGGTATACCGGCAAATTATTTTTTTGCTGTGTTTCCCCTTTCAGCTGGATCTTTTTGTCAACATATCCTCAGTAGGTACCTTCTACCGATAAAGTCTCGCTGGTCCCGCTTTTCTTTTTTGACTGGCTCACTTTTTTTGCCAATTCCTGTTCGAAGAGCGCTTCATCAACTGGCAGTTCAACCATTCTGCCAAGCCAGCTGGATAAATGCATGGCATTCGAAAGGCTCAGCCCGCGGATGCCTTCACGCCCGTCCGCTGTCAGCGGGGTGCCCTCCAGAACAGCTTTCGTGAAAGCACGCAAAACACCAGAATGCTGCGGGTTCTCGCCTGAAACATCCAGTTCTTCAACAGTATGCTTTGGTTCGCCAAAACCGCCCTTATATGTTGCGCTAAACTCACTTTCCGGCATCTCAAGTCTGTAAAGCGTCAGACTGCCTTTTTCTGCGACTAGTTTCCCCCCGTCGCAGACAATTTCCAGCCGATTCGTTCCAGGCGCGTCGCCGGTTGAAGTAATAAACGTACCCGTTGCACCATTCTCATATTCCACATACGCTGTCACATCATCTTCAACTTCAATATCATGCCAGCGGCCTTCCTGACAGAAAGCCGAGACGCGTACCGGCATTCCGCAGATCCACTGCCAGAGATCCAGATTATGCGGGCACTGATTCAGCAGAACACCGCCGCCTTCTCCGGCCCATGTCGCTCGCCAGTTTCCGCTGTCATAATAGCTTTGAGAACGATACCAGTCAGTCACAATCCAGCTGGTTCTTTTCATCGGCCCCAGTTCTCCGCTGTCGATCAATGCTTTAGCCTTCATATACAAAGGACTGGTTCTCTGGTTAAACATAACAGCAAAAATGGCCTTTGACGCATCAGCTGCTTCCTGCATTTCTCTGGCCTGTTTTGTTGTAACCGCAACAGGTTTTTCACACATCACATGCAGATTACGCTTCAGTGCCGCAATACTCAAGGGGGCATGATCATAATGAGGCACAGCGACAATAACCGCTTCCAGTCCCTCTTGATCCATCATCTGATGCGCGTCCTCATATATTTGTACAGTTTCAGGCAGGTTTTCCTTTGCCCACTGCCGTCTGGCCTGATCAAGATCAGCGACAGCCGCCAGTTCCATCCCGTCAATATCACCCGAAATAATCGTCTTTGCATGTACAGAGCCCATATTACCGATACCAATAATACCTGTTTTCAATGTTCTCATCTGATCCTCCTATCCGGTCATTTGCCTTATCTCAAACCTAGCTGACTTAAATTCTGATAACTTTCTGCCAAACAGTCAATCGGTGATCCGTCGCAGGTGTCCTGTTCAATCATCAGCCATTCGCACCCGGCCGTTTCGCATGCTTCCAGAATGGTTTCGAAGTTCATGTTCCCGGACAGAACAGGAGTCATAATCTGATCTTTTTTGCGCATCGCCATATCTTTGAGATGGATGACCGGCACGCGCCCTTTGAAACGGCGAATCACAGCGGCAGGGTCTTCTCCTCCCGCCTGAAGCCAGTACGTATCGAGAATGAAACCAAGCAGATCCGCAGGAGCTTGTTCAGCCATGTATGTCAGCAGGGTTTTGCCGTCATATCTGGCCATTTCAAAATGATGGTTGTGATAATGAAGCATCATACCTGCTTTTTTCAGTTTTTCAGCGGCCGGCAGAAAATCATCGAGGAAGCGTGATACACCTTCCGGATTCCATTCATAGTGGCCAGGCATTGATCCAATGCCCACATGTTTTGTGCCCATGATCTGATGATCTTCGATAACCTGATCAGTTTGATTCATGATCATATCCGGCGGCGTATGTGTGACCGGAATCACCAGATTCAGCGCATCACAGAGTGCTTTGACTCTGGCGGGATCATACGTCCCTATCCCTGAAACCTGAACAGACTGATACCCGATCGCGGCGATTTGCTTAAGTGTTTCAGCCAGTTCAGGCTCAGTCTGGCAAAGCATCCGCACGGTGTAAAGCTGTGCGCCCAGCATCATTTTTTTGTTCATAGTGGACCTCCTCATCGTCCTGTTAAGTCATTTTGCTATTTACTTTTTCAAGCAATATATTAAAATGCTGCTTCATAATATTGACTATATGCTTTATACATATTCCACGCGTACGCACAATGTTATGCGGGCATGCGGGCATGCAGGCATTGCAAACACATACTGCAGGTCATTTCAATTCACATATCATGAAAAGCCTTCTCCTTCAACAGCCGCGGCAGCTACAGCAGGGAACGGCAGGCCTGAACCGCCGCTTTAAACGCGGCAGGTCCATCTGCATAGGTATATTCATCAGCCAGCTGACCAGGTGTGTTGCTGCTGTCTTTTTCCAGTGCATCTCTGCCTGCAAAATGAGTCAGATGCGGCTCAACAGACAAAAAGCAAACGCCCGTTTTCTGATCCATCAGCCTGATGATCTCAGATATACTGCCATCACCCTTGCCGGCGGGTACAATACGTTTATCCGAAAGGCGAACATCTTTGATATGCAGATAATCTATCCATTCATTGAGCTGAATCATTGCCTGCAGCGGATCAGCATCAACCAGCAGATAGTTTGCCGGATCAAGAATACCGCGAAGCCTGGATCCGAACGTTTGATGAAGCTGCAGACAGCGCTCCGGAATATCTCCATAAATGTCACGTTCATTTTCATGCAGCAGACTGCAGGCTTCAGCATCTGCGATATCAAGCAGCTTGCCCATTCGTTCAATTACTTCCTCACGACACTGTTCGGGGGTCTGCTGCTCCGGCAGATAAAAGCTGAATACACGAATCAGAGAAGTTTCAAGACGGTGGGCCGTGTCACAAAGCTGTTTCATTTTTTCAAGGTGCTCCGGAAAAGCATCCGTCAGGTTGATTTTGCCGATCGGGGATCCAAGGCACGAAACACGTATCTGATGCTCTTTTAGCTTTCGAGCGATTTCTGCAGTTTTTTCGCGGGTAAAATCGGCTACATTAATCCCGTCTGCATGACGCAGCTCTACGTATTCCATCGCATTATCTGCTAACGCTTTAATCTGACCGTCTAAACTGATGTCTGCTTCGTCCGCGAAACCTGATAGGATAAAATTTGCCATGAACATACCTCTGCTTTTCCATATTGTGCGGCAGCTTTCGCTTCCATTATGGCTTTCGTGGCGTTTTTCAGCCTGCTGCCTGCTTTCGTCTGCCTTCTGATCATTTACTTTGCACTTGATTCATTCTAGCGATATACTAAATCTGCGAGGCAGTTCATCTTGCGCTGAACCTTGCGGATATTGCTCTCTTTCAGCATTGCCGTGACCCGGCTGGAGGCTTTTATATGGCAACCCAGGCGCTGATTAATCGGCCCGATATGTATTATCATCACACTGTGGACCAGAATCCCGATTCCGGCCGGCTGCATTGCCATGCTCAGTATGAATTATACTACTTTATCGGCGGCGAAGGTGAGTACTATATTGAAGGCAGCCGCATTATGCTGGAGCCCCATACACTTGTTCTGCTGCGCCCTGCTGTGTTCCATTTTTTTCACCTTACAGGAAACAGCTCCTATGAACGCTGTGCTTTGCATTTTAGCGGCGAAGGACTGCCTGCCGATGATTGGCGTCTTTTTACCGAACTAACCGGCCATAAAGCCATTCAGGCCGATCACCTGACGGTTATTCCTCTGGGGAACTGGCCTGAAATGCAAAACCTGTTCAATAAGATGAATCAGGTATGCCAGCTGCCGACGGATGAACTGAGAATGATCAGCCGTTCTATACTGCTCGAAATGCTGGCCAGGCTTGTTTCATATTTCAGGCGCTGGCATCAGGATCCCATTCCGGCTCAGCCGGTAAAGCGGACACTGACCAGTGAAGTTACAGACTATTTGAACGCGCATTTGCCTGAGTCTATATCACTCGATGAACTCGCCAATCAGTTTTTTGTCAGCAAGTATCATTTATGCAGGACATTTAAACGATCTACCGGCGCGACGGTGCTTGAATATCTGACGCAAAAGCGTGTGCTTCTGGCACGAAGCCTGCTGGAACAAGGATTACTGCCGAAACACGCATCGATTCAATGCGGCTTTACTGACTACTCGTCCTTCTACCGTGCCTTTAAAAAATACGTCGGACTATCGCCCCGGCAGTATGAGCAAAAGCTTGCCGCGCACGAGATGGAGCCCTACCGGCATTAACTATTCCGGCAGTTGCTCTTTGACAGACACCAAAGAATAGAGGGGATACTTGTCAAGCTTTTGACGCCCGCCAAGATCTTCAATTTCAATAAAAAACAAAATACCGGCTACGACTCCGCCCAGCTGCTCAACCAGCTGGCAATTTGCCAGAGCGGTTCCGCCAGTTGCCAGCAGATCATCTACCACCAGTACGCGTGTCCCTCTTTTTACAGCATCAATGTGCATTTCAAGAATATCTTTGCCGTATTCCAGTTCATATTCAGCCTTGACGGTCTGCCAGGGAAGCTTTCCATTTTTCCTCACAGGAATAAAGCCGCGCTTCATCGCATATGCCAGTGGTGCACCTAGTATGAAACCTCTTGATTCAGAACCAATGATCAAGTCGAACTCTAAATCCTTCACTTTCTCAACCATTTGATCAATTGTTTCTCTAAAAGCGCCGGCATCCTGAAGCACCGTTGTAATATCAATAAAATCAATACCGTCTTTTGGGAAATTAGGTATATGCCGCAGCCGTTTTTCTAAATCCATTATATAGCCTCCTAAAAAATGATCAGGCAGTGTGACTTCCTGCCTGATCATTATATCGCTTTTTTATGTATAAAAACATATAATTGTGTATCTTCACCTGTTACAGCGGGATATGAGACATCCTGCTGACATCCTGCTGACGCGTTTCATATGTGAATAAATCCGCCTGCATTGACAGATGCTGCCTGATTCATGATGGGGCATGTATAAGTTTGGCCGCGTAATCTTTAAAAACACGCTGCATCACCTGATGTCCCTCCTGATTAGGATGAATGCCATCCAGACAGATAAAATCCCTGCTTTTGCCGGAAGACAGAAAGGCCTCGCGAACGGGTACATAATAGCAGTTGTGCTGAAAAGCGGCTTTGGTGATTTCCAGGGAATATGCCTCGTGGTGCTGGTAGATATGATTGACATCACCAAGAAAGTGCAGCAGTGCCGACGCATCGTGTCCTTTTGAAACCAGAAATTTAAAGTATTTATCACTGTTGATAGGCGGCAAAGACATCAGTAAAGGTTCAATGCTGTTTTTCCTGAGTGTATCAATCATTTTTTCCAATGTCTGCGTAAATGAGGACAACGGTGTATTCGGATGATGATTGCCATCAGGATCAGCGGATACTGCTGCCCAGTCATAATCACAGTCATTCCCGCCATATTCCAACAACACCAGATCACAGGAAAGACCTCTTTCAAGGGCAGAAGCAAGATGTCTGTAGCCTTTGCTAATTGTAAAACCAAATCTAGACCGGTTCAGAACAGGAAAATCCAGCTGTTGCTCAAATAAAGAAACACAGTTTGATTTCAGCATGCTGTAGGTGCCTTTCACATCATCTATCACCACACCTTTCAGAATAGAATCTCCCCATACACCAATTTTTCTGCTTAATAAATTCATATCATCAACCACCTGACGTTACTTAAAAATAATAATGTTCAAAACTGACAAACTGATATATGCATAATATATTATATATATATACATTATATCTATCATTATATATCAAAGTTAATCATATTACAAACAATCTAATACATTCATTTTCTGCTGTGATTAGCATGATGTCAGTTTCAGAAGACGGATCACATCAAAAAGACCAGCTATGCCGGCCTTTTGATGTCTGCAGTTTCATGATTTCTGCGATTCTATTGCGGAGTCAGCGGCTTGACCACATTGTCATACTGATACCCCCGGTAACGGTCAAGCTGCCTGACAATTGACTGCGGTATGCTGTCACGGTCATAAATGCGGCCGTTACTCATGATAACCATGGTTGTACTCATTGCCCGGATCGTCTCATTCACAGAATCTACATATTGATAATAAGGTGTCTTCTCAACACCTGCCAGTTCGAGCGTCATCGTACCAAGAAAATTCGGACTCGTCAGGGGTTCATCATCACCTGGCAGGGGTTCATACTCATGGGAAAGCTCCGGTAAATCATAGTTTGCCCAGAACAGATATGGCGTTTCATAAAGCTTTCGCATTTCATCGAGCTCAAGGTCGGCAATCGTTTTGCCAAACAAGGCCTCATAAAACGAATTGAAACAATTGTTATTACCCGGCAGATGATCGCCGAAAAACAAAAGCAGGGTTGGCTCATCCAGTGATTCAAGATAAGAGATCAG
>SLHU01000328.1 GCA_007135995.1 Clostridiales bacterium
ACAGCTGGACCGCTTCATGCTGAAAGTATCACTTGGCTACCCCAGTATAGAAGAAGAGATGGAGATATATGAACGGTTTTACCAGAAATCACCGCTTGACGGACTGGAACCGGTTATGGGCAGGGTCGCGCTGGATGCCCTGAAAGCAACAGCGCGGCAGGTGCATTGTTCTGAACCAATCAGGCGTTATATCGCATTTCTGGCCCACGCAACCCGTAATCAGCCCGATCTCGCCCTGGGCGTCAGCCCGCGGGGTGCTCTGATGCTGATGCTGGCTGCACGGGGACATGCGCTGCTTTCAGGCAGGACGTATATTACGCCTGACGATGTCATTGCGGAGATTCGGTCTGTCTTTACGCACAGGCTGCTGCTGAAACCGGAAGGGCGCCTGAAAAGCCGGACCGTGGAGGATATTCTCTCAGAAATTGTACAAACAGTACCGGTGCCGGAAAAATGATCACCTGGCGCGGTTTCCTTTATATCCTGACGATGACGGCGATGTATCTGGTCATGGCATATTCCGGATTTCTGTCTTTGCTGCTGGTTTTTTTCGTCATGCTGATGCTGCCGGTGCTCTCGGCGCTCCAGCTTCTGATCGCCTGCAGAATGGTTGATATTGAGCAGTATATTCTGCCTAATCCCGTAGAAAGAAAAGATAAGACGGTTCTGCAGATTATCTTTCGCCAGCGGGGTCCTTTCATGCAAGGTTATCTTGATTATTCGGTACAGCTGTCAGGACGTAAAGGGCGCAAGCGCTTTTTGCGCCGCCAGACAGTTCTGTTATCGGGTGATTCGCGCGAAAAACGCGTGTCGATGATCTGCCAGCATCATGGTCATTATCCGATCGGGCTGAGCCGCGTCTGGGCCAGGGATTTATTTGGTTTGTTTTATCTGCCGGCAAGGTTCAAGCTGACTTTGAAAAAAGCGCGTCCGATTCTGACGGTCTGGCCGCGCCCGGCCGGACTGGAAACCCTGGATGAACTGGCTAGTTTTCTGAAACTTCAGCCACAGCAGATCAGCCAGCAGTTTGGTGATGAAGTGTACGCAATCGCAAATCTTCGTCATTATCAGCCGGGTGATTCCATGAAACGTGTCCACTGGAAGCTGACAGCCAGACTCAATGAGACCATGATCAAGGAATTTGAGAAACCGCTGCAGCAAGAAACACTGCTTTTATATGATATGGAAAAGCTTAATTATCAGAATTTAGCCGAGATGGATTACCTTGATCATTTTAAAGATTATGCTGCAGAACTGGCTTGTCAGGCTGTCCGCAACGGCAGCCGCCTGCACAGTGTCTGGTATGGCAAAGATGGCAGGAACGCTGTAGAAATAGAAAATGCCTCTGAACTGTCTTTGGTTCAGTGGCAGCTGACAGACCTGTCATACGCGGCAGAATGGCCGGTCAATATCATTTTGCAGGAAGAAAAAAAACAGATTCAGGTTGTCTGGACCTTGTTTTTAATGACTAACCGCCTAAGCTCAGAAACTGCTGATATGCTTGTTTCGCTGAAACAAAACGGGTATCGTACCTGTGTCCTTTTTGTTCAGGAGCATCAGCAGCATCTGCTGCCTTCGCGTTTAACCGCCTATCTGGATCAGCATAAAATCAAGATGGTTACACTGCCGGCCTGGAACTTGCAGCTGGTATCGGAAAAAACTGAAAAACAAACAGAGGCGGATCGTGAAAATCGTGAGGATCGTGAGGCAGAAAAAGAATCTGGATTTGATTCTCGAGCTGATATCGGCAGTCAGGACAGCCAGTCGGAAAAAAGACTCAGCGGCTGGCATCACCGTCCTTTATTATTCGGCAGAAGACGTGCGAAAAAACTGAGTCGCCGACAGGATCAGAACAAAGTGTTTTTAAACTTGTTTTTAAGTGACACTCAGTCAAAAAACAGACAAAGCAAGTCAGGCAGCCGTCAGGGCGATCGGTCTGGCAACGACCCAAAATAAGAAATCAGAAAAAATAAATCAGAAAACAAGAAGTCATCAGTTCAGAAACGGATATTAACCAGGGGGCATCATCTTGAAACAAACAAACGATATACAGGCCAGTGCTGTGCAGATCGATCAGGCGCGTCTCAGAAGCGTGCTGACCAAACTGGTGTTTGCCTTCTTTTACACACTCGCTGTTTCCAGGCTTATCCTGCAGCTTAATGGCCTGCCGGCCGGCCTGATCAGGCACAGCCTGATGGCGGCTGCTGTTTTACTGCTGCTGGCTTTGTTAACCTGGCAGCGCTATAGCCTGCTGGCTTTGTCTAGTCTCCTTTTTCTGGCTTTTCTAGCTGGTTTTTTCTGGCGCGATGCGTTGTTTGAAAGGCTCCGGGAATGGCTGCCGCTGCTAAACCAGTGGTTTTTATGGGCCGCCGGCTGGCTTTCAGGCAGCCGGGAAGGTCCTGCTTCAGATCAAGTCTTGTTGTCTGACCTGATCACCGCAGCTGTGGCGCTGCTCAGTTATGTTTTTGTTGCCAGATTCAATCGGCCGCTTTTTTCAGCAGCCGCACTGGTAACACTTACTTTGCTGCAGTCAGATCCACTTCGGGCCAGCCGTTTTATCTGGATTTTTATCGCCGGGACGGTTGTTGTCGCGTCGCTGGCCCGCAAGCAGCGCCGCAGCTGGCGTCTTCTGGGCAATAACAAATATACCGCGCAGTCAAAGTTCATGCTGCAGGCGTTGCCTGCGGCGTTCATCGCTTTGCTGGCTGCCGCGCTGCTGATGACACAGGTGAGTCCGGCTGCATTTTATTCCCGGCGGCTGGAAGGGTTTATTGATGATTTGACAACAAGAATGGTGACACCATTAACCGGTCAGCAGAGCTACACCACATACAGCATTGGCGATGCAGGCTATTATCCGCTGCTGGACAGACTGGGCGGTCCAGTTGAGCTGTCCGATGAACCGCTGCTTCATGTAACCGGCTATCGGCAGGCCATGCTGCTTCGCGGACTGGTTGCGCAAGACTACAATGGCAACCGCTGGTTTCGTGACGAAGATGAAACCCTGTACCGCTTTGGCAGCCAGATGAATGAAACAGAGCAGCTCGCTGCATTCAATCAGGATTTACCGGACGCGGCGCGCTTTTCACTGGATCGAAGAGACTTTCAGACGACCATCCAATACAGGCTCCAGCCAGTCAGCCGACCTTTTCAGACTTTATTTCTGGAAGGCCGGCCAACGATGCTGCAGATGGAACAAAGTGACCGCTACCAGTTCTTTTTTAATATGAGCGGCCAGATGTACAGTAAATACTGGCTGCAGGCCGGACAGTCAGTTCGAATCACGAGCAGCCGGTTATTGACGGATTCGCCTGATTTTTCTGACCATGTAGAACGTCTGCGTGAGATCATACCGGAAGAAGAACAAGACGCTGAGATTGCCGGTCAGAAGACCTACCTGCAGATCCCCGATCTGCCGGAATATGAACCGGACGGATATCTTCAGCAGCTGACGGATGAGATTACACATGACAGTGAAACGCCCTATGAAAAAGCGAAGGCGCTGCGTGCGTATCTCATGGAGAATTTCAGTTACAGTCTTGATGTTCTGATCCCGCCGCGGGAAGCGGAGTTTGTCACCTGGTTTCTGGAAACAGGAGAAGGCTACTGTGTTTATTATGCCACGGCCCTGACAATGATGAGCCGGATGCAGGGGATTCCGGCGCGTTATGTGGAAGGGTTTTACGCGCCTTCGTCAACGCTGCCGGGCGGATACCGGGTGGTAACCGGTGAATACGCTCATGCCTGGACTGAGATTTATCTGGCCGGTCTTGGCTGGGTGGCGATTGACGCGACACCGTCCGGTGATGTTTTTAACCCTCAGGCAACGCCGGCGCCAATGCCCGAAGACATTGACGATGATTTTGATACACCTGAAGACCCGCTGGAAGAAATTTCGCCAACACCCACACTGCCGCCATTGTCAGATGACCAGTCATCAGGAGGCCGGACTTCTGGTGGCATCAGCTGGTGGCTGCTGCCGTTTTTGATGCTGTTAATACTGACAGGCGGTTATCTGTATTTAGCCTGGAAGCAGTATAAACTTCGCCATCAGCAGCAGTGGCTGACCAGGCAGTTCCCCTCGCGTGATGAGGCTGTGCGCTGGTATCGCGGCGAACTGGGTCATTTGCTTCGCTGGATGAAGCTGCCGCAGCAACGCGGTGAGTCCATCAGATTATGGCTGAAACGTATTGAGCAGGAAAGTGACTGGTTTTACGGACGCGAAGAGATGATCAGCCTGATCGCGACAGGCCTTGAGAAAACAATTTATGATCAGCATGAAATTGATGATGATCAGCTTGCAGCCATCGCTGAAAGCTATGATCTGCTGGAAGAAATTGTCAGACAGAACGCTCAGCCGGCTTTATTCGCATTAAGGCGCGTTTTGAAACCTGACCGCCTTTTCTGGAAAGCGGTAAAGGATATGATCGGTTATTGATGCAACAGCCACCTGCATCATCCAATGTGAAAAGCACCTGATTTCTGATATCATATAAGAGGCTATGCTGATTAAAGGGTGTTTTGCATGTTTCGGGTTTTCGGGCCGCAGTTTTGGATATGAGAAGTAACCTGCGTCAGGCAGGACACATGCAGGAACGAATGATAGAAGAGGTGAATCACATTGAGCAAAAGAGAACGCGTTGTTGTACCGGATCAGGCTGAAATGCGACAACAGGTATATATGACCCACATCCGCGACTGCCAGGAGGCACATCGCCAGCAGACAGGCTTTGCCAGGCGCTATGCGATAGAAACATATGGCTGCCAGCTAAACGAAAATGACAGCGAGTACCTGGCCGGGCTGCTCGACGAAATGGGTTTTATCCCGGCTCCCAGCGTCAGAGAAGCAGATTTTATAATTCTTAACACGTGCAGCATCAGGCAAAATGCCGATGACCGCCTGTTCGGCAATCTGGGGCATATTAAAAGGCTGCGCCAGGATCGCCCCGACCTGGTGATTGCTGTATGCGGCTGTATGATGAAGCAATCGGAGCATGTTGATAAAATTGATAAAAGTTTTTCATTTGTCGATCTGATTTTTGGTCCGCAGGATATTTATCGTCTGCCTGAGTTTTTATACAGCCGGCTGATTGAATCGCGTCGTGTATATGCCGTCAGCGATGAAGACGTGATTATTGAAGGTTTGCCGATTCACCGGGCCAGGCGCTTCAGAGCACTCGTCTCAATCATGTATGGCTGCAATAACTTTTGCACTTACTGCGTCGTCCCTTATACGCGGGGGCGTGAACGCAGCCGGGAACCTCAGGACATTCTAAAAGAAATCAGGGGTTTATCCGCTGACGGGTATCAGGAAGTGATGCTGCTGGGACAAAACGTGAACTCATACGGACATGACCTGCCGGATACTGCTGCGGGACCCCGTGATTTCACGTCGCTTCTGGAAGCAGTTGCCAGGATAGGCACATTCAGCCGGATCCGTTTCATGACCTCTCATCCCAAAGATATTTCCGATGCGCTTCTCGATGTGATGTCGCGTTATACATGTATTGAGCGTCACCTTCATCTGCCGCTGCAATCAGGCAGTGACCGCATACTTGAAAAAATGAACCGGCGCTATTCACAGGCCCATTATCTGGATATCGCCCGAAAAGCCCGCGAAAAAATCCCTGGCATCACATTGTCAACGGATCTGATTGTCGGTTTTCCCGGTGAAACAGAAGCAGATTTTCTGGAAACACTGAACGTGATGCAGCAAGTACAGTTTGATGCTGCCTTTACCTTTCAGTTTTCACCACGCAGCAATACGCCGGCAGCTGAAATGGATGATCAGATTTCTGCAGAGATTGTCCGGGACCGTTTCCAGCGCATGATTGATCTGCAGAATCGTCACAGCCTGGCCTCAAACGAGCAGCTGGTGGGCAAAACTATGGAAATTCTGATTGAAGGCAGCAGTTCCAGTGATGATCAGGTGTTAAGCGGCCGGACATCCTGCAACCGGCTGATTAATGTCACGATTCCGGACACGCACTTGCTGCCGCGAGAGGCGGTTGATGAAAAGGGCCGGGTCATCGGGCAGGCGCTGGAAGGTAAACTGGCACAGGTTAAAATAACCAAAGCAAAAACATTTTCTATGCTGGGCGAAATGGAGACAATAAACACATGAGCTTACGCCTCTCTGACTGTGACATGCAATCACTGACACCTATGATGCAGCAATATATTGAGCAGAAGGAAAAGTGGCCGGACTGCATTTTGTTTTTTCGTCTCGGGGATTTCTATGAAATGTTTTTTGAGGACGCTGAAAAAGCAGCCCGTGCGATCGATCTGACCCTGACCGGAAGGGAATGCGGCCAGGCTGAACGGGCCCCTATGTGCGGCGTGCCTTACCATGCGGCCGAACCTTATATCAGCCGCCTGATCAACCGCGGATTTAAAGTGGCGATCTGTGAACAGGTGGAAGATCCGGCAAAAGCAAAAGGGATTGTCAGGCGTGAAGTAACACGTGTTGTCACACCCGGTACAATTACCGACGCAACCGCGCTGGATGAGAAGAAAAACAATTATATGATGGCCATATATGCCCTTAGTGATTATTACGGCGCGGCTGTCAGTGACCTGACAACCGGCAGTTTTGAAGCAACCATGATGATCACCGGCGCGACACACGATAAGCTGGAGGCTGAAATAGCCCGGTTCAGACCGTCTGAGATTATCTGCAACCAGACATTTCTGCAAAGTGCCTTTCATCAGCGCGTGCAGACTCAATATAACCTCACGATAACAGGACGTCCTGACAACGACTTTTCGCTGGATGAAGCGCAAAAGCACTTCCCTGAAACAGATGAGCAGAAACCGCTTTGGGCCCAGGCGGCTGCGGCCCTGGTCAATTATCTGATCGATACTCAGAAAATCAAACCAGGTCATCTGCAACCTGTAAATGTTTATCAGTTAGATGATTACATGAATCTCGACCCCACCGCCAGAAAAAACCTGGAGCTGACCGGGACGATTCGTGATAATAACCGGAAAGGCAGCCTGCTTTGGGCCATTGACCGGACCATGACGGCTGTCGGCAGCAGACTGCTGCGCCGCTGGCTTGAACAGCCCCTGCTGAACCTGAGCGAAATCAGGCAGCGGCATCAAGCTGTAGCTGATTTAAAACAGCAGTTCATGACACGACAGGAACTGCGTGATACGTTATCCGGCCTGTATGATCTCGAACGGCTGGCAGGGAAAGTCGCACTTTCATCGGTTAACGCGCGTGATCTGACGTCGCTCAAAATGACGCTCAGAAAGCTGCCGGCGGTTCAGGCAATTCTTGAAACAGTAAAAGATAGCTGGCTGCGCGAGCTGGCCGCACAGATAGATCCTTTGCCTGACTTATGCCAGCTTCTGGATGAAGCGCTTCAAGATGAACCGCCTGTCAGTATCAAGGAAGGGCAGCTGATACGCCTGGGATATGACGAGCGGGTTGATCAGCTGCGGCGCGCCTCTGCAGACGGCAAAAACTGGATCATCGAACTGGAGCAGAAAGAACGGGAGAAAACCGGGATCAGAAGTCTGAAGATACGGTACAACCGTGTGTTTGGCTATTATCTTGAAGTGACAAAATCAAACATGTCACAAGTTCCGGATCATTATGTGCGCAAGCAGACACTGGCAAATGGCGAGCGGTATATTACACCGGAACTCAAGGAAATGGAAGACACGATTCTGGGCGCAGAGCAGAAGGTGATCGCTTTGGAGTATGATCTTTTTTGCGGCATTCGAGATGCGGTCAGCCAGCAGATCACATCGCTGCAGACTACCGCAAAGTCACTGGCAGCGATTGATGTTTTGCAGGGTCTGGCGGAACTCGCTGACAGACAGCAATACTGCTGTCCTGAAATGCAGCTTTCCGATGTGCTTCAGATCAGTCAGGGAAGGCACCCGGTTGTCGAAAAAATGCTCGATGCCGGCCAGTTTGTTCCGAATGATGTTGAAATGGATATGAAGAGCAGGCGGGTGATGATTCTGACCGGTCCGAATATGGCCGGCAAGTCAACGTATATGCGCCAGACAGCTCAAATCGTTCTGCTGGCTCAGATGGGCAGTTTTGTTCCTGCGGCATCTGCGAAAATAGGCTTGGCTGACCGCATCTTCACCCGCGTCGGCGCTTCCGATGACTTGTCATCCGGACAGTCAACCTTTATGGTTGAGATGAATGAAATGGCGCAGATACTCAACCATGCGACGCCGCGCAGCCTTTTGATATTAGATGAAATTGGCCGCGGGACCAGCACATATGACGGACTTTCGATTGCCTGGTCAGTGATCGAATACGTGGCCGACCGACAGAATCTGGGCTGCCGGACTTTATTCGCGACACATTATCATGAACTGACCGACCTTGAGCCGGCATTGCCGGGTATTTTCAACTGTCATGTTGAGGTGAGCGAAAAAGACGGCGAGATCGTTTTCCTGCATCAAATTAAACGCGGCGGAACGGATGACAGCTATGGCATAGAAGTGGCAAGGCTGGCCGGTGTACCGCAGGCGGTTGTCCGGCGGGCCAGTGAAATTCTGATCCAGCTGGAAAAAGACAACATGGGCCGTCAAAAAACGAAAATCCGGACGCACGCCAGGCCGATGAATGGTCAGATCGACTTGTTTTCCTCGAGCAGTGCGATGCAGAAGGCAGAACAGATCATTGATCGTCTGAAAGGTCTTGATATTCAGACCGTCACACCGCTGGACGCTTTGAATATTTTGTCAGAATTGCAGCGTCAGGCCGGACCGTCAGATAAAAGCAGCAAATAGAGTAACATATGATTTATACTGTATCGTTTAGGAGACAGAAAAATGACGAAAATTCATCAGCTTGATATGCAGACCGCCAACAGTATCGCAGCCGGTGAAGTTGTAGAACGTCCAGCTTCGATTGTGAAAGAACTGGTTGAAAACGCTCTGGATGCCGGAGCCGGCGTCATTCATGCCGCCATCAGCCAGGGTGGTATCAGGATGGTAAAAGTCAGCGACAACGGCTGTGGTATGGATGCCCAGGACGCGACACTTGCTTTCGGCCGCCATGCGACCAGCAAGCTGCGTTCAATAGATGATCTGGACGCGCTGGCAACCATGGGGTTCCGTGGGGAAGCGCTCGCCAGCATCGCCGCAGTGTCAAAAGTAAAAATGGAGACACGGGAACCGGGCAGTGAGCAGGGTTATCAGCTCACGATTGAAGGCGGCGAACTGAAGCAG
>SLHU01000390.1 GCA_007135995.1 Clostridiales bacterium
CAAAGGCTGAGCACGTATTGGTGCACGCCTGCTGCGGTCCTTGTCTGGAGTATCCTGCCAGGCAGATGTTATCGGAAGGGATGTCGCTGACTGTCTATGGGTATAATCCGAATATCCATCCACTGGTGGAGCATCAGCGTCGTGAGGAAAATATGGTCAGGCTTACAGAAAAACTGGGGCTGACCTGTTATGTGGATTCTTTATCACAACCTGATTTCTGGGTTAAACATGAGGACACAACGGAAACACGCTGCCGCATGTGCTACCGGGTCCGCCTGGAAGCGACAGCAAGAAAAGCCCGCGATCTGGGCATTCCATTTTTCACCACAACCTTACTGGTCAGTCCGTACCAGGACCAGGAAATGATCTGCGAGGCAGGACGGGAAGCAGCAAGCCGCTATGGGGTTCAGTTTTACGCGCGAGACTTTCGGCCCGGCTATCGGGAGGGACAAAACCTGGCCAGGGAAGATGGCCTTTACCGCCAGCGGTACTGCGGTTGTCTGCCCTCCATTGATCAATCAAAGTTTAAAGATCAGATTCTGAAAGAGCATGCGGATCTTTTGGCGTCACAAAAAGCGTCTGATAATGTTCGTATATAACCATACCCGGTTTAGCGCCGGAAGGCTTTTTAACATGGCTCACCGGGCAGTAATCAACCGGTATTTTTGATCCGGACGCTATGACGGCCGGCTGGCCATCATGACCGGCACGAGAAAACCAGGCAGCAGTTTCTGCCGCCTCAAGGAGCGTCTGGTCGGGCACGTCCTGTTTTTCGGTTCGAATGATCACATGCGTGCCGGGCATTTTCTGCACATGCAGCCAGATATCGTCTTTCTGGGCAGTTTTTAATGTCAGCTGGTCATTTTGCAGATTATTGCGGCCAACCAGAATGGTCAGGCCGTCAGAGCTTTTATATTTGCGGGGAGGCAGCGGTTTGCTGTCCTCTCTTTTTTTGCGCTTTTTCTGCTTGCCCGGCTGCTGATAAGCTTTATTTTTTTTCTTGCCGGCTTTCCCTGGTTTCTGGCCGCCGGAAAGATCGCGCTGCGGTCCTTCATTTGCTTCTTCTTTGAGCCGCCGCATATTTTTCTTGCTCAGTCCTGACTGATTCATCTCCTGATGAAGCGCAGCCAGATCATCCAGGTCAGCAGCATTGACTAAAGCGCTTTTCAGGCTTTCCAGATAGGCGATTTCTTCGCGGTCCTGCCGGGCCAGTTTAGTGCCTGTTTCAAGGCGGGTCTTTGCTTTGTTATATCGCTTGAAATAAAGCTGAGCGTTTTGCGCGCCGCTCTGGCCAGGCTGCAGCGGAATTTCTATCTGGGGCTGATCCGGGTCGTAGTAGTCGACTGCCAGCAGTTTATCAGCGCCTTCCTCAACCGCATGCATATTAGCCAGAATCAGATCACCATAATATCGGTAGCGTTCACTTTTTTTGCCCTGTTCGATATCTTTTTCATGAATCCGCAGCTTTTTAACCGCATGATCAAGCGCTTGTGTCAGCAGCCGATCCAGGTGCTGGCGTTTTTGCTTGATGGTGTTCTGCCGGTTTCGTTCCAGATAATACCGGTCCATTGCGATTGAGACACTGGGCTCACTTTTGCCGAAGGCAAAGCTTTGCAGCGACAGCGCATGAAAATCGATTGGTATCACGGCGTCCGGATGATCATAATAGGTTGAAGGAGAGAAGTTCTCAGACACAATTTTTTGCATCAGATCCATCACCACCCGGTTCAGGCGGCCGCGGTCTGCATCTTCCAGCTGCTCAATACGCAGACGGCCATCAATACCGGCGCGAACCGCCGCCTCATGGCAAAGCTGCGGTGAAAATCCCTGCAGCCGCTCCAACAGCGCTTTTTCGAGCGCTTTGAACTGTACCGTTGGCCCAAGCCATTCATCGCCCTGATCAATCTTGTCGAGCACCTGACGCGGTGTCAGTTTATGCTGGGCAGGCGGTAAAACATACGGCCTGGCCGGCATCACTTCGCGGACACGGCTGATTGACTCATCTATATGTAAAATAGCGTCAAGAATCACGTTATCCTGGTTCAGCAAAATGATATTACTGTGACGGCCCATGATTTCTACAACCAGACGTTTTTCCATGCGGTCTCCCAGCTCGTTCTGGGTCAGAAAGCGCAGGTTGAAAATCCGCTCATAATCCGGTGTGCTGACTTCAAGCAGTCTGGCACCAGACAGATGTTTTCTCAGCAGCATGCAAAACATCGGCGGCTGACTGGGGTTTTCCCGTATTTCATCGCTCATATGCAGACGAGGAGAAGAAGGATTGGCCGACAGCAAAAGCCGGACATTCCGGTTTTCCTGGCGCAGCAACAAGAGAATGTCATGTCGCTCAGGCTGTTGTATTTTATCGACTCTGGCCTCAAACAGCTGTTTATTCAGCTCCAGGGCCAGGCATTTGGCGGTAATTCCATCTAATGGCATAAGGTCCTCCAGAATTTAACGTTTGGCATAAGATCCTGCAGCGGCTGACGTCTGCGAATATGATCGCATAAGATCCTGCAGCTTCTGACGTTTGCGCCTGAGATTCTACAGCCTCTGACGTTTGCGCAAGATACATGCACCTATGTTGTTGTCGTTATTTTTTAACCAGGAAACGCAGCCAGAAAAAAGCTGCGACAGCAATCAGTTCAATGCCCAGCAGGGTAAAGAAAAAATCGAAATCATTCTGGCTGATCAGCAGATTCAGCGCTAAAATCAGTGCCAGCCCCAGCGCGACCAGAAACAGACGGCCAAAGAAGGTCATGCTGATCAAAGCAGCGAGGTTGCTTATAAAACCCGAACCGGCTTTTTTGCGCCGTGATCGGGTTTTGGGGCTGGTTGCGGTTTTATTTGCTGTTGTCTGCTTAGTTTTACGTGCAGCCATACTTTGATTCCTTTACTTTAATTTTTCATTGTTTTTATATGCAACTCAATAATATGCGGCTTAGATCAACCGTTTTTGCGCACTCTTTCAAGCAGTTTGCGAATTTTCTCGGTTGGATCGACCAGTGCTGACAGGGAGGCGTCATGGTTAATGGCGTCGACCAGCAGGGCAACAAATTTTGCCATATTGACATCGGTAAACCAGGGGGCCTTCAGCAGCTCAGGCCGACGGTAGATGAGGTTTGTCGCGAAGACCCTGTCGAAAAGGCCTTCTTCATAGGCCTGATCAAAGTGTTCCAGTCCATCTGTGAACAAACCGAACGTGACAGCGCTGAAGATGCGGTTCGCCTTGCGGCCTTTCAGTTCACGGGCCAGGTCAAGCATGGAGTCGCCGGATGAGATCATGTCATCGATGATCAGCAAGTCGAGCCCTTCAACAGATTCTCCCAGGAATTCATGTGCAACAATCGGGTTTCGGCCATTGACGATCTGTGTATAATCGCGCCGTTTATAAAAGGTTCCCAGCGGAACGCCCAGCATCGACGCGAAATACATGGCTCGTGAGATCGCACCTTCATCAGGGCTGACCACCATAAGTTTGCCGCCGCTGATATCCAGATCGGGTGTAGTATTGATCAATGATTTAATCAGCTGATACGTGGAAGGGATGTTCTCGAAACCGCCGGTGGGAATCGCATTGGCGACTCGTTCATCGTGCGCGTCGAAGGTAATAATATTTTTCACGCCCAGCTCATAGAGTTCTTCCAGCATATGCGCACAGTCAAGTGATTCACGGCTGCTGCGCTTGTGCTGGCGGCTCTCATACAAAAACGGCATAATCACGTTGATGCGGCGTGCCTTGCCGCTGATTGCCAGAATCACACGCTTTAAATCCTGATAGTGATCATCGGGACTCATGTGATTTGTCAGGCCGAACATTTTATACGTACATGAGAAATTGGTGATGTCTGAGATAATGAAAATATCGTGGCCGCGGACGGTACTGTTGATCATCGCTTTACCTTCCCCAGAAGAAAAACGGATGTTCTCAACAGAGATACGATAGTCCTGACGCATAAACCCCGGATATATTTCTTCGTCGTGAGGGCTGATTTCGCGATATTCCGTCCGGCGTTTAAATAGAAAATCGTTGACCTGCTTGGTAAACGCCTGACTGCCGGTCAGCGGAATAATACCGATGGGACCAAGCGGTGCCATGGGGTTATTGCCGTACTGTTTATAAATATAATAGTTTCGGTCATCAGGTACTTGGAATTGCAGCATAAAGTTCCTCCTTGAACAGGTTATCTTTAAGGCCTGCCCGATTACCGGGATCTGCCGGAAAGCGTTGTAACTTGCCATGTGTTCATTTTTGTTCGCCTAGCCCTGGCGCCGTTTGTAATATTCAACCAGCTTTTGAATCTTTTCAGTCGGCGAGATCAGTTTCGACAGCGAGGCGTCGTGGTTGATCGCGTCAATCAGCAGCCCGACAAAGCGGGAGACATTGGCTTCTACAAACCAGGGCGATGACAGCAGTTCTTGCGGCCGGTAGATCAGGTTTGTCGCGATGATCCGGTCGATCATCCCTTCATTATGTGCCTGGTGGAACTGATTGAGTCCCGAAGTGAACTGGGCGAAGGTGACAGCTGCGAAGATGCGCCGGGCACCGCGGGCTTTAAGATCACTGGCGACACGCAAAAGCGTCTGGCCGCTGACGATCATATCATCAATAATCAGGATATCTAGGCCTCTGACATCTTCTCCCAGAAAAGCCTGACCGACAATCGGATACCGTCCTTCAACGGTTGTCTGGTAGTCGCGCTTGCGGTAAAAGGTACCTAGCGGTACTTCCAGCATGGATGCGAAGTACATCGCCCGGGAAATGCCGGTTTCATCGGGACTGACAACCATGAAATGCTCCTTATCAAGCTTGAGGTCATCAATCGCATGAATCATCGCCTCAATAATCTGGTACGATGATGGAATGTTTTCAAAGCCTTTGACGGGTACCGCGTTTGCGACCCGGCCGTCATGCGCGTCAAAGGTGATCAGGTTCTTAACGCCCAGGCTAAACAAATGCTGCAGCATGGCGGCGCAGTCGAGTGATTCACGTGACGCGCGGCGGTACTGCCGGCTTTCATAAAGATAAGGCATAATCAGATTAACCCGGCGGGCATGGCCGGTCACTGCCATGATGATGCGAAGCAAATCCTGGTAATGATCATCCGGACTCATGGAGACCTCTTCACCGAAACGGCTGTACATACTGCTGCGGTTCAGGACATCGGTTATAATAAACAAGTCATGACCGCGCACCGACTGATTAATCACTGCTTTGCCTTCGCCGGATGTAAACCGCGGCGTACTGACTGCGATCCGGTAATCGGAGCGCATGAAACCGGGCAGCTGGCTGAGCTCAGGGTGATTCGTGATATAAATAGAACGTCGATTACGAAGGAAAAAATTAACGGAATCAGAAAAGTCACTGGCCAGGTTGTGGGCGATCAGTCCGATTGGGCCAATCGGCTTCATGGTGTTGTCACCATATTGATTATAGATATAATAGTTCTTGTCATCTTTATGACTTGAATCAGTCATGAATTGCCCTCCAATAGGATATGCATGGTACACTCTGTATATTATAACGGATATTGCACGGTGTGTGAACAGCTGGCAGGGTGTCAGATGCGATAAAGAAGCAGCACACGGGCACCGGTTCCTTGTATGATAAGGCCATCAGCCGGAGCGCAGCGACCGTTATGATGCACAAGGCGAGCAGGTTTTTTTGTATTAAGAGCCTGTCTCAGGGCTAATGGTACATCATGCGGGGTTTTAACCCTTGCAGATGAACAAAGAAAGAGGCGACTCATGGCCATTAATTTCAGACAAACAAAATTTATCGGCGTAGCTGCTAAGCTCGACCAGTGCCCGCCGCCTGACCTGCCAGAGATTGTGATGTCAGGACGTTCTAATGTCGGTAAGTCTAGTTTGATCAATGCACTGGCCGGTCATAATAAGCTGGCCAAGACTTCACAAACGCCGGGCAAAACAAGACTTGTCATTTATTTTAATGTTGATAATCAGCTGCTGCTGACTGATCTGCCGGGCTACGGTTTTGCGAAGGTGTCTCAAAGCGAGAAGGAGCGGTTCTCAAAACTGGCAGACCAGTATCTGCAAAGCAAACGGCCGATTCAAATGGTGCTGCATCTGCTTGATGTTCGTCATAAACCCAATCAGCATGATATCCAGATGATCGCCTGGCTGGTGGAATCGGGCCTGCCATGGCAGATTGTGCTGACGAAGATTGATAAGCTGAGCCGGTTACAGGCACTGAAACGACGCCAGGAGATTGCTGATTTTCTTGGCATTGATGACTTGTCACACCTTAATCTCGTATCTATAACGAAAAAACAAGGCATCACGGAACTGCGCGAGCTGATCGCCGCCCGGATTGGTGCGGAAGTCGCTGACATGTAGGACCGCTGGTTTTTCAGCATAACTTCATTTGCCTCTTGTTTTTTACTGGTTTTACATAAATCATAGTTCTTATTCACCTGTTTTGTCTGTTTATGTCGCAGGATGTGCAGGCCAGGCTGTCTGATGATCCACTATGCTGATACAAAAGACGCATCAAAGCGCTCGTTTTTAATTGTAACGTGCGGAGATGTGCCAGCATGAGGAGAAAGCAGCAGGGTAAGCATAATGGATGTGAATCAGCAAAAGCACCGGTACTACAGGCATAGTCTTTCGCATCTGAAGCCCGTTCATGTTGACTGCCTGCGGCCCATGATGGCTCTTTCAATGCTGCTGGCTGCCGGCCAATGGCTGGGCACCCGCAGCTGGCCTGCCGGTGTATTATTTTCAGTTGTCCTATTACTGGCGTTTTTACTCCGCACTTGCTTTTCATTTCGACTGAAACATTTTGCCTGGCTGCTGATTTTTTGCCTGGCAAGCGGCTTTTTCATGCAGTTTTACCGGCATCGGCCGGCGCAGCAAGAAGCGGCTGCGTATGCCGTTCAGGCTTCCGGACAGGATGCAGAGCGGCTTCAGGCATCGCAGGGCCAAGCGCCGCTGCAGATTGATCTTGAGGGCCGTGTGGTCAGTCTGGCCGACAGCCGGCATCGCTTCGCGACGGTCATCATCCGCCGACGCGGCGGCCGGTACATCGCACTTCGCGGTCCAGCCGCAGACCTCGCATACGGCAGCACAATCCGGGTTCTGGCTGATGTTTCTTTGCCGCAGGCGCCGCGCAACCCGGGTGGTTTTGACCAGGCCGCCTGGCTTCGCGGCAAGGCTGTTTACCTCAGCGCCCAGGTGGCAGAAGATGAGCAGATACAAGTCATAAAGCCGGCACCCGTTTTTTCACTTAAAACATGGGGTGAGCACCAGCGGCAGCAATTGACCGGCTTATCGGCGCAATATCTGAGCGATCATCAAAATGCCTTGCTGTCAGCCCTGCTGCTTGGTCAGCGGCAGCAATTGACGCAAAAAGATCAGGCGCTTTTCAGAAAGTCGGGTCTGGCTCACCTCATGGCTGTGTCCGGTACGCATCTGTCGCTGCTGATTTTGCCGGTCGATAAAGGTTTGAAGATGGGCCGGATCAGGCGGCGAAGACGTATTTTAATCTTACTGCTGATCCTGGTTTCATATGGCACCCTGACTGGATGGCCAGTTTCGCTCAGCCGGGCTGTGATCATGAACGCGGCTGTTTTATGGGGGCGTTTTTTGCTGCGGCCGGCAGATTCACTCAACGCGCTGGCGCTTGCCGCGTTTGTTCTGCTTGCCGTGCGCCCTGACTCCATTTTATCCGTTGGCTTCTGGCTGTCACTGCTGGCTTCAGGCAGCATGATCGCAGGCGTCAGGCCGCTGGCAGGCAAACTGAGGCGATGCCTGCCTTTTCTGTCACAGAACACCGCGTTTATCCTGGCAGCGCCGCTGTGTGTGCAGCTGGCCGTTCTGCCGCTGGCATTGGGACTTAGCGGAGAGATGACCTGGATTGGCTTTTTTGTTAATCTGCCTGCATCGTTTCTGGTCCAGCTGATCATTTTGTCGGCTCTGGCTGCTTTACCTGTTGCGGCGCTGGCTCATGCAGGCGCTGTTTTTCTGGGTCCACTGACCAGCCTGTTATTCCTGCCGCTGGCTGCTTTCTTGAATTTGCTTAAGATGCTGGCTTCGATGTTCGGACGCCTGCCGCTGCCCCGTTTGCAGGAAGGTCTTTTCCAGCCGCTGGTCTGGCTGTTTCTTGCCTGGCTCATCTTATACTGCTGCGGCATCATGACATCGCTGCTGCAGTTTTTTAATCAGTCATTTCGGCGCTGCCGGCGGATCTGGCTTCAGGGCCAGCTGCTGCTTGCCGGAGCGCTGCTGCTTTATTGCCTGATACATATCTGGCTTCAACCGCCTTTTGTGGTATGGTTTTTTGATGTCGGCCAAGGCGATGCGATCCTGCTTCAGGAACGCCGCGGCCTTCATGTGCTGGTTGACGGCGGTCCGACAGGAAGCGGCTACCGCGTGCTGCTGCCGGCAATGGATTCACTGGCGATTCATCAGATAGACCTGGCAATTGCCACGCATGGGCACGACGATCATCTGGGCGGCCTGATCGACTTGATCGAGATGAGACGGATTAAAAAACTGGCTTTCCCGGATAGCCTGATTGTCAAAACAAAATCGCCGGATACCGCAGCGGCTGCTTCAGCGTCCAAACCGTTTCTGAAGACCGCTGAAAGCGCTTTCCCGGCTGATCACTGGCAGGTGGTCCTGTCACAGGATAAAGGCAGTGACCAGCTGGTGAGAAGGGCGCTGGACGCAGCGCATGAAGCAGATATTCTGGTGCAGACACTGCAAAGTCATGATACAATACAGTTTAATCAGGAGACAGATATGCGGGTCTTTTTCCCCGATGCTCAGACCGACGCCGACTTCTCAGCGCGATGGCTTTCCGGACCGGTAAAAGACGGCAATACCTTGTCTTTGCAGATGCTGGCTCAGATTTTTGACCATCGTCTTCTGCTGACCGGTGACTGTACAGGTGATGTTGAACAGGCGCTGGTCCGTGACGAAGCCTGGCCTGAGACAGATTTGCTTAAGGTGGCCCATCATGGCTCGGGACA
>SLHU01000131.1 GCA_007135995.1 Clostridiales bacterium
GTCAGCTGGGCACCTTATCCATCATAGACCGCTACGCGTTCGCACCAGTCGATATGCCAGACGTCATAAAACCGCTTTTCCCCGCAGACAGTTACCTGCAGGCCTCCTGGCAGGAAAACGGACAGCTGCTGCTTCGCTGGCCCCGGGCAGTTGACAACGTCGACCCGGATGTGAGATACAGGCTGTATACTAGAACAACCGAGCAGGACACACCCGTTCTATATGAGAAAGATTTCAATGACTTGTCAAAGGTTGTCAGCCATCTTCCGCAGGACCAGCCCTTCGAGGTGATTCTGACAGCCTACGATGGAGCCTTCGCAGCGGATGACTGGACACAGCTCAGTCGCCTTGTCTTATATTTTATCCCAAATCAGCATGACAGACAGTCACCGGAAACACTGTTTGAAACTGTTCATCAAACAAACCTGAATATCTCGGGTATCAGCTTTTTGCAAAACAGTAAAGACTTCCTTCATCATGAAAGCGATGTTCCCTGGGATCTGACAGCGGTCTATGGCCCCTACACGATAGATGATCCGTCCGATATGACTGCATTATGGCTCAGCGCAGGTCTGGCAGCGTTTCTGTTGGTATTAAGCATAGCAGCCGCCTTGAAGAAAATAAAATCAATCAGATAAACCACCCGCGAACAAAATGCTGCTGTTAATCAGTGACTGCATCACCTGAAGCTCATCCTTCAGGCGGTCCAGCTGGTGCTGCCATTGATGTGGCTTCAATGCGACATTATAAATGGCCAGTTCATGCTCAATGGAAGCGTCCATCAGATTCATCTTCATACGTTCGGATAATTGACTAATCAGACGCTCTGAATGACCCAGCGCAATTGACAGCGGCAAGGCCAGCGCATAATAGGCAGCATCGAAATCAATGCCGGCTTTATCGGCTGACTTGATCGCTCGTCTCACTGCCTGACCGCGGGCATATAGTTCCGAACCGTCAAGATTAAGATGACGCAGGATAAAACTGTATATCAGGAACGCAAGCGCCGGAACAAACAGCAGCAAAGCGGTTACGGTCTGGAGGAAAATGAGCAAAAGAACAGCCAGACCTGCATAAGCACCAGACAAAACGATCAGTAGAAACCTGCCCTGCTGTGTTTTCTTATGATCGTACAAACGATATTCATCCAGCGATTCCTTTACAAGACTGATAAACTGCTGAAAATAGATCCTGAAATCTGACAGTTTACCGCTGTCTCTGGCGTATTTTCGTATGTCGGATATTGAGATGCGCTGTCTGCCTTCTGCGACATGATCAAATAACCAGGTGATCAGAAATATTTCATAGGACTTATAGCCCAGATAGGGCTCAAAGGCAGTATCGTTTCTTATGAAGATATAGCCGTCACGTTCCAGTTCACCCCGGCGTACAAGATCAAACAAGGTAGCCAGGATCAACAGCCCCGGTTTTCGCCGTCTAAGGAAAACAGACAGCAGTGCAGGCGGCATAAACATCGGGACATCCTGACTATATTTTTTCTGATACTCCGGTGTAGCCTCATGATCAAACAGCCAGTATATGATGAAACCCAGCGGCACCGCCAGAAGCAGCAGGACAAAAATCATATCGTATGCACGCTGCCGCCAGCGGGTAACTTCTTTTTCTTCCTCTGCCAGCTCACGTGCACGGGTTGTCAGCTCAGACCACGTCAGCGTTTCTTCAACTTTCAGGGCATCAGGAAAAAGGCCGGGCTGTGTCAGCACTATCAGCCAGAGCTGCTCCCGGTCCCGCAGTTCTTTGGTCTGCCAGCGGATTGTGTCCTGATCAGTCTCCTGGAAAAAATCAGACTGACTGGTCGCTAAACTCCAGATCTGTGATGACGGTATCTGCTGCGGAAACTGCACGCTGAGCATGGGGTCGGCAATATCGCCCCTGACACCAGAGTTGAAAAACCGGTAATCAAGCACGCATGCTTCTTCATGCAAGAGCAAAAGATCGCTGACACGATAGGACAGTCTCACGCGTCTTTCTGTATCAGCCTTTGAAAATACATGAAGCTTGATCGCCAGATGTTCCTCTTCTTCTTGTAAATGATATGTCATCGGCCTGACGACAGAATCATTGTCAGCACCTGGCAGCGCTTCAATCTGAAATCCGGTTTCTATGCCCTCCGTCAATTCAGTAACAATTATTTTGTCAAGTGAAATATGGCCCTTTTCCGGATAATCAAGCTGATAGCTGAAATCACGCAGATCTTCGGTAATCTGGTACTCAATTATTTCCTCAAACATCGCTGATCCATCCGATTCCAGCACCACATTGATTTTATAGTTTTGGATGGAATAAGGCAGTTGATCTGCCGAAAAATCAATAACAGAAGCGCCGGCATAAACAACTGGACCGAAAACAGACAAAAAGCAACAGACAGAAATAATAACAATTAGCTTTAACAAGCGGGGCTGCCGTCCCATTCACTACTCCTTTTCCAGGCGATCGTTTCTCAGTACCGTCTGGATCATTCGATCGAAGTTCAGTTATTATATAACAGGATTCGTGTAAACTGCAATACTCCAGCTTCAGCTGTCATGGCTGGCAGCTGAAGCTGTACGGCTCACGAATCATTATAAACTCCGGTCATCGCTGAAATAAACCGGAAAGCCAAGGCTTATATCCAAGTCTTCCCGGTCTGGTGGAGATAACGGGATTCGAACCCGTGGCCTCTGCCTTGCGAAGGCAGCGCTCTCCCAGCTGAGCCATATCCCCATATGAGAACATTATAGGTTGAGGATAAATGGCTGTCAATGTAACCATTTTCTGTTCAACCACCTCTTGCAGCGCCCGATTGTGACTCGCTGATCCGCCTTGCCTTGCTTGTCACATCACTCATCACGGCACTATTGACTATCCGGGCGACGCTGCCTGCACCTGTTCGCTGCACCCATCTGTTCACCACAGCCTTATGCATATCAGATACTGGCTTTTACTTCTGTCCGTAATAAGCATTTTTACCATGTTTTCTCAGATAGTGTTTATCGAGAAGGTTCTGGTCAAGCGTTGACAGATCGGGCTGCAATAGCTTCGCGTGCCAGGCCATCATCGCACATTCTTCCAGCACGACTGCGTTGTGAACAGCATCTGAGGCATCTTTACCCCATGCGAACGGACCATGACCTGCAACCAGAACAGCAGGAACAGCCGCTGCTTTCAGATCTCTTTCCTTGAAAGTCTCAACAATCACTTTCCCGGTATTCAGCTCATACTCCTGATCAATTTCATTTTTTGTCATGCCTCTGGTGCAAGGAATAGAACCGTAAAAATAGTCAGCATGGGTCGTCCCGTAAGCCGGCAGGTCTCTGCAGGCTTGTGCCCATATGGTAGCCCATCGTGAATGGGTGTGGACAATACCTTGAATATTCGGAAAACTTCGGTATAACTCCAGATGCGTAGCCGTGTCACTGCTGGGTTTATAAGTACCGCTTCTCACATTTCCATCCAGATCCATCACTACGATATGCCTGGCTTCCAGCTGGTCATAGGGCACTCCGCTTGGCTTGATCGCAACAAGACCACGTTCACGATCTATAGCACTGACATTCCCCCAGGTAAAAACAACAAGCTTATGAGCAGGTAAATCAAGATTGGCCTGTAAAGTTTCCTTTATTAACTGATCCATTTTAAACACCTCACATACATTTTCAAAATCCGGCAATCACTGTGGCATCCGGCAATCACTGTGGAATCATATAATGGAAAGTCATATCTTCTGACATTTCCTTCCTCGGCAGCCTGGGCCGCGGGTGTACAAATGTTTTTACGAGAAAGGATTCTCACTTGGATACAGGACACTGCGCGGCTGGTTATAATCAATATCACGCACACCCAGATATCGTGTTATAGAAAAGAGCGTTCTGCCTGCCTTGCTCAAGGTTACACCTGCATGATGCGGGTAGTTTTTTTCAATCAGCACATGCCTGTAAAACCGTCCGAACTCCGGAACAGCAAAGACCCCGATAGCGCCGAATGATCGCGGATCAATGTCCAGCACTTCACCTTCAGCGATGTAACTGCGAAGCTTGCCATCAGCGCTCGACTGCAGACGGTACAGGGTGGCTGCGCCAGACTTGATGGTTCCCTCCAGTGTGCCCCGGGTGATATCCGGTTTCGTATCAGGTTCTAGAGAACGTTTCATAATCAGCTGATACTTCATAGCGGCTGTATCTTGCTTCAGAGAACACATTGATGTATTGCCGCAGTGAAAATTCATGACAAGATCCGTCAGCTGGTAAGGCTTCACCACAGATGCATGCTGATCATACATGTCCTGGGGCACACTGTTGTTAATATCAAGAAGTGTTGGTGCCTGAAGTGTGGCACAGGCAAGGATAAACTCACTTAACGCGCCATATATATCTGTTTCGCATGAAACCGGAATGCCTCGGGCAGCCAGCCGGCTGTTTACATAACAGGGAACAAACTTGAACTCTGTCTGGAAAGCCGGCCAGCACTTATTAGCGAAGACAACGCTTCTAGAAGCGCCTTTGTTTGCCTCGTACCAGTCTAATAACGTCAACTCATATTGTGCCAGTCTTTCAAGAACATCCGGATAGTCATTGCCGGTACCAAGCTCAGCAGTCATATCGGCAACAACATCAGGAATTCGCTTATCACCTTCATGTTTCCGGTACGCTACCAGAAGGTCAAGCTCTGAATTTTCCTGAATAGAAGCACCGAGATCATAAAGACCCTTAATAGGTGCGTTGCAGGCAAGGAAATCATAAGGCCGCGGACCGAAGCTGATCACCTTGAGGCCACGGACACCAATCAGTGCACGGGCAACAGGTACAAACTCCAGAATCATGCTGCAAACCGCATCAGCGTCACCCACAGGATACTCAGGAATGTAAGCAGGCAGATTGCGCAAAGCCAGATTGTATGAAGCGTTCAGCAAACCGCAAAGAGCATCTCCGCGGCCGGAAATAAGGTTTTCCTGGCTTTCTTCTGCTGCGGCAACATACATAACAGGGCCATCAAAGAGCTGTGCAAGCAAGGTTTCTGGTCCTTCGGGTCCAAAATTCCCCAGATAGACAACCAGCGCGTTGGCACCCTGTGCTTTGATTTCAGCAATTGCCATTTTTGCGTCAACTTCGTTTTCTACGATGGTTTCCGCGCTATGCACTGTCAAATCATGTTTATCAAGCAAAGACAACACACGATCACGTCTTGTCTGTGACAAACGCATGGGAAAGCAATCACGGCTGACAGCGATCAGGCCAAGACTCACCTGGGGAATGTTTTCGATTAAACGTATTTCATTTGCTGACATAGTGTTCCTCCATATTGGTATCATATCTGACATTCTGTTTTGACTGCTGCAGTATGTGGTGTGGTTATAATCATCTGTATCACCAGGTGATTTGAAACGGTCCTGAAGGTAATCTGAGACGGCCTGATTTGAAACGGACTTTGACCAGAAAAATGTCTGTTTTCACCTTCTCCTAAGTAATCCTATCATACTATGAATAAGCCTATCAAGGCACCACATTTTTCTGATCATCCGAATTAACCGCAGCAGCCTGTGTAATTTCTGCTAGATTGCGCAACTTATATTCTAGCATACCCGGGTGTCTGTTTTCATGCAATCAGAAGGTTTCTTTAGACTATTATGCTATACTTGATCTATTCTGACAGGAGCGCAAACTATATGGCAAAAATAAAAACTTCATTTTTCTGCAGTGACTGCGGCCATGAATCGAGCGGCTGGCTTGGCCGCTGTCCTGGCTGCGGCGCCTGGAATACATTTGTTGAAAGCAGAAAAATAACCCGGCCCTCACCTGGTGAAGGGCGAGGATCCTGGACCGGTGATTCAGGCAGCGATCCGACGAGCAGCACGGTCGTCAGACTGGCAGATGTGATCACAACCGGCAGCCAGCGCATCAGCAGCGGTCTTCCGGAACTGGATCGCGTACTGGGCGGTGGTTTTGTTCCCGGTGCACTGGTTCTGATCGGCGGCGATCCCGGCATTGGTAAGTCAACACTGCTGATGCAGTCAATTGGAAAATGTGCCCTGAGGTATAAAACGCTTTATGTGTCAGGAGAAGAGTCACCACAACAGCTCAAAATGCGTGCAGACCGTCTTGAGGTCGCAGCTGAGCACATCAACCTGCTGGCTGTAACCGATTTTGAGGCAGTTGCTCAGGCACTGGTCAGTGAACAGCCGGCGGTTGCGGTGATTGATTCTATCCAGACCCTCTATAGTGACCATCTCTCATCTGCGCCCGGCAGTGTCAGTCAGGTTAGAGAAGTTACGGCCGGTCTTCTGAAAATAGCAAAGAAACACCAGATCACAATCGTTCTGGTTGGTCATGTGACAAAAGATGGCGCAATTGCAGGACCTCGTGTCCTTGAGCATATGGTTGATACGGTTCTTTATTTCGAAGGCGAGCGCCAGCAAAATTATCGTATGCTTCGAGCGGTTAAAAACCGGTTTGGTGCCACAGATGAGCTGGGACTATTCGAAATGAGCGATCGCGGGCTGCAGCCAGTGGAAAACGCATCAAAGGCCTTTCTCGAAGGGCGGCCGATTCAGGTGCCGGGATCCGTTGTCACCGCTTGTCTTGAAGGAACCAGGCCTTTGCTGGTCGAAATTCAAGCCTTGCTCAACCCCTCAGCTTACGGATCACCTCAGCGTATGGCACAAGGTCTGGATCGGAATCGTTCAATCATGCTGATGGCAGTACTGGATAAGCATTTCCAGTTTGGTCTGAATAACATGGATGCTTATATCAATGTCGTTGGTGGACTTCGGCTCAATGAAACTGCTGCAGATCTCGCTGTTATCTGTGCAGTTGCTTCAAGTTTAAAAAACCGGCCAGTGAGAAAGCAGACCCTGATATTTGGCGAGGTTGGCCTTAGCGGAGAGATACGCAGTGTGTCTCAGGCAGACAGACGGATTCAGGAGGCTGTCAGAATGGGCTTTGACACGTTCATCTTACCAGGAAGTGTCAGAAAGTCACTGGAAAAAACCGTGCTGCAAGATCAGTGCGAACTCTATTTTGCAGACCGTATCAGCGAAGCGCTCGACATGCTGTTTGAATAACAGATGCAGCAGCTATTCCGATAACAGATGCGATTCCAGTAAATCGCTCAATATGATTTTTGAAAGTGATGCCGATATGTCACACACAAGAAAAAGAAAAGTATATGTTCTGATCCCGGCAGCCGGCAGCGGTTCGAGAATGAACTTGCCCGTTAACAAGCCCTTCATTGAAATTGATGGCGTACCGGTTATCTGCAGAACTGTTGAGGCATTTAACAGCCACCCGGATGTCAGCGGCATAGTCATCATCACATCTGAAGCAGATTATGACCGTATCTGCCAGATAGCAAAGCAAAATGAATGGATGAAGCTGGCCGGCATAGCGATTGGCGGACAAACCAGACAAGCTTCTGTTTTCAAGGGGCTGCAGTTCATGTATGAGCATATTCTTACAGCTGAACAACCTTCACAATCAGATTCACATATTTTCACTCAAAACTGCGCGGCTGAACCTTCTTTTTCGGAAAGCGGCGACAGGAAAAGCAACAGCATGGGTGCCGGCAGGGAAAGCAACAGCAGCGACATCGGCAGGAAAAGCGGCGGCGCATCAGTACTGGTGTCAGAACAGACAGATGATTCAGTGGTGCTTGTCCATGATGGTGCCCGCTGTTTTATCAGTCATGAAGTCATCGACAGAGTCATACGCGGGATAAGTGAAAAACAGGCCTGTGGCGCGGCAATGCCAGTCAAAGAAACGATTAAGAATGTTGGTGATAACGGCTGCATTTTATCTACACTGGAAAGGAAGACCTTGTGGAGTATGCAAACGCCCCAGGGGGCTTTCTGCCGCACACTTATACAGGCGTACAGACATGCTTCTCAAAAAAACTTTGAAGGTACCGATGATCTGTCTGTCCTTGAATTTTTTGGTGTGCAGACCTATGTAACCGAAGGTTCTGATTTCAACATCAAATTGACAACACCATTTGACCTGCTGCTGGCTGAGCAGATCCTTTGTCAGATGAAGGCATAAGCCGATCAGCGCTTGCTGCTGATCTCAGGTTTTCTGGCACTGACAACGCAAAACGCCATGATGCCTTTCCCTTTGCCAAATGCTGTCAGTTCTTCGCCGCTTGTAGCTGTCAGTCCGACCTGATCAGAAGTCAGGCCGGTCAGGCGGGCGATGTTTTCCCTGATGACGTCTATCCAGGGTGACAACCTTGGTTTTTTTGCTTCAACCGCAAACGAAAGATGCAGCAGTTCCCATTGATCCAGATATTTCACAGCCTCGGCCAAATAACACGCACTGTCAGTAATACCCTGCTTTAGGCACATATCATCTGCTTTTTTACCTAGTATATTCACACCAGTCAGACCTGATACCGCGTTTGTCAAAGCATGCAGCAGCACATCCGCATCACTGTTTCCAGCTAAGGGGCATGTATCTGGAATTACCACCCCGCCGAGCACCAGCTTGCGCTCAGGCTGTTTTTTTTGTTCAGCCTGACTTGCAAAACGATGACTGTCCTGTCCGATTGCCTGACAATATTGATACCTGTCTGAATGAATCATTTCCATCTGATTTTCTCCAACCCTTACATCTGATTTTCTCCAACCCTCCGCGCTATGGTTGTTACCGCTGATTATATGGCTGCTGATCATCTATGTCAGTAAAATAACAAACGCAAGAAGCCGCGGACACCCAATGATTACCGGCTTCATCCTGCCGCATGTTCCCCTGTATGATAAACATCATCATACCAGACTAAACCAATCGGTTCATCATCCGTTTTCTTATTTTGGCATTCCTTCATCAGGGCCTGTGATGACAAAACAGCAATGAACTGGCAGCCACTTACTCAGTTTTTACAGCCCGCAAAACCCAATATCCGGCTGAACGACTGACTCGCTCTA